>QNCQ01000074.1 GCA_003645825.1 Fidelibacterota bacterium | reverse complement strand
CCTTAATAGTAAAAAGATAACACCATAAAAAATTTGCAAAATGCTCTCATCGGGAATCCTCTGAAGTTCCTTCCGGCTTGTGGGACTATCCTGCTCCAATCTATTCCGATTTCCAACGAAAGCGGATCAAGAATATAAGTCTGAATGCCGCTACCTATACTAAATCCGCCCACTATTCCTTTCTTAGGTTCAGCATGATTGCGAAAAGTGAAATCAAAAGTATAATCTATCTGTGGATAATGTTTGAACCAATGCTCCTTTAACACCAAGCTTCTTTGAAATACATGTATCCCACATCCCATCCTCAAAAAGAGGTTAAATCTCAAACCTGTTTTAAATTCCCTTTCCAACATTAAATAGACGGAATTAATATATAATCTTTGAACAGGACTAAATTCAGCAGCATAAACACTATCCTGTGTTAACAGGTCATCCACATATTTCCCGTAGAACTTGTCCCAGAAACCCCACCCCCACTTACTTAGCGCATCTTCCTGTCTAACTCCTAAATCAGAATAGTCATACAAAAAACTAACTTTGTACTCTCCACCAAGTTTGTACCGAAGAAAAACACCCAGTCCTACTCCTGATATCGATTTCAGCCCTTCTCCACTTTTTAGTTCAACACCCTTAATACTCCCCACCTGAAAACTTACTGACTCCAGGTTTCTACACTTTACACTTGCTAAATCAGTGTCATAGAGGGTTATAACAAAAAGCGATATCAGAAAAATCGGTTTAACCCCCATATTATCACCCGATTTTATTCGAATTCAAAAATTGCTAAAACCCTATGTTTACACTTACTCGAGTGACATTCCCTAATCTTCCAAAACATGCATATGAAACATCGACATTCACCAAACCACTCTTAGAACTCAGCAGGGTACCAAAACCTGCTGTCCATCCCTCTTCATCGTAGTTAAACTTGTACCCTCCACGCAGGAACAGTCTACTCTTAAAACAATATTCTAAACCCACATTAAGCCTTTCAGAATAGTCACTTGGATGAATAGCGTCAACTGCAACCGTCAATCTGGAAGGAGTGTTAATTTTCCCCAACAATTCACCGGATACACCAAGTCTGAAAATCATTGGCATTTTAAAACTGTCGCCGATATATTTAGTGTCGACACCAAAATTTTGCATATATCCCCCAATGCGGAACCGCTCATTTCTTGACAGATAGATCATTCCCACATCCATCAACATATTCCTTGACTCAAACGAGGCAATTCTCTCCCTCACAAACTTTATCGTTAATCCATAAGCAAACCAATTTGTAAGCTTCCGAGAGTATGTTAGCCCGGCAGAGAATGCATCCGCACTGAAGGTCCCTTTGACAATGTAACTTGAACCAGGATTTAAAGGGTCAGCATTGACTGTTTCAAGCATATCCCCCATCTCTAAAACGTTCAAGCTAATACCAAAGGCACCACTGCTTGCAGTATTAATCACACAAGAGAAAGCTTTATGACCAATATCGGCGATATAATCACCAAAAGTAGAATGGACACTGTAACGGGTAGGAATAAGAGAAACAAGAGATGGATTGGTAAAAATAGAGCCGGCTCCACATGGAAAAACACCAGCAGATACTTCCCCCATAGAGGACATTCTCGCTGTTACTGGTATTTCAAGAAATACATACCCTGTTGTACCAACTTTCCTAAACCTCGGGAAAGCCTCCATCGAAATCAAAATCAAAAACATGACCACGGTGGTTATTTTTCTCATTTTTTTACTTCCTTCAAACTCTTACCCTGTGCGTGAACACCATCCCTTTACCTGATAATACAAAACTTCCCTACCTTTGTCTTTCCCCTAGTCTCTGGAGCATAAGAAGTGATATGATATATGTAAAAACCACTCTCAGCATACTGACCGAAATCACTAATCTGATCCCACTGGGCAATCCCTGTATCATCAGTGTGCTCTATTGTCTTAACAAGGTCACCACGCAATGTATAAATTCTTATGGTACAAGGACTAGGGATATTGACAAAGGAAATCACATCCTGAGCTCCCGGCATTATGTATCCAGACCTCATAATAAAAGGATTTGGTACCACAACTATTTTATCCAAGGTGGTATCAACCGATGAAAAAGAAGCAATAATGGGGCTCGTCATATGATTCGGCCATAAGGAACTTTCCATGGGCGGCACCCTATTACTCCCGGTTTCAGGGAATATCACAGAAGGATCAGGGGGCCACACACTATGACCGGTATCATAACCTGTTATCGCATAGTAATAACCAAACCCTACATTCACCAGAGTGTCAACATACGTATACTGGCGTTTTAAACTATCATAAAATTTCGGGTCTCTTTTTTCGACATCAGCAATACAAACCCAAGGACCTATAGGCAAATAATCAGATCTGTAAATCCGATATCCCACCAGATCATATTTCTCTTCACCCACGTAATCCATATCGGGGATTGTCTCAGCCTCATCACTCCACTGAATAACATTACCAACAGTATTACCTTTCAATCTCTTTACTTGAAAGCTTGTCGGAGAGGCAGGTGGGTCTGGTACATTGTAATTATGATCGTAGTTAAACTGAGCCCTCCTGGCAGTTGCATATAAATTTAACAATCCCTCCCTCGCCAATTCCTGCTCTGTAGTAGCAGGATCAAAGGCCTTCTTGTAATCAGCGCTCGCAATAAGTTCCGCCATTACGATTTTTATAGAATCACCCGGATATAAATCCCATGGCCCAAGAGACACCATAGACCATAACCTTGACCTCCCCCACCTATCATCGCTCAGCCCCTGAGGAAACAGTATCGGTTGATAAGTTTTAGAAAGGTCCTTCATCGCCTCATAACGCTGCCGTGTCGTTGTTAATCCTGTAAAAGGATACGATGACGGGGGATCGCTAACTGACCATCCAACCTGATTCACATGATTTTCAATGTTGTACTTATTCTTAGATATATGCAGAAACTTAATCCCACAATATGCAGGAGCTAACCACTCTTTGCCACCCTGCGGACCACCGGCAGAATAAAAATAAGGATCAAACTTCTCATTACCTTCATTTAAAACAAAGTCATCGGCCCACCCAAACAACATTCTTTCTTTTGCATCGTATAAAAACCTATTATTCATCGCCCCTGAACCGTACTGAGGGAACAACATAGTCCAACCCCTATGGTTTATGGAAAATGCGTAAGTAAATAAAATATACAAGTCCGCAAGGACAGAATCTTGCGACAATACCCGATAAATCTCAGGATTTGCTATCTCCTTATTAAAAATGTGGGATTCTCTGGAAATATTGGTTATTACATATTCAATGATAATGTAATTCTCGTCCTTTGAAGAACCACTCCACGCTCTCACAGTCCTCTTTACCCTGACCGGTAATATTCTCTTAAAAGGCTGGTTGTTCCTGGGGTTAAACTCCCATTCTGTATCAATAACTTCTTCTGCTTCATTCGGATCCGTCTGCAACCAATAATTTTCACCATTTTCCCACCTCATCCGATGTCTCTTCAGTAAATAATAGCTATCAGTTTCAGAAAGTCCAACTGAAGTTGCAAACATAGCCCAGTCTTCCACAGCCCAAACACTATCCACAGAAGGACGTATAGCCCCAATCCAGAACCCCCCACCCATATGATGCGTATTAGCTCCACCTACATCCTGTTGAACAAACTCGGGATCAAAACCGGGCCAATCCATTCCATAACCCAACCTTCTCCACGACTGAAAAACCGGCCCAATCTTTGCTATATTAATCGTTTCCCACAACATCCCTCTTTTCAGAGAAATGGCAGATGTAGAAGCCCGAGCTAAAGCTGAATACTCCATAAAAGCAATAACAAAGGCTACACCCAGAAATATAATTTTTCCTCTTTTATTCATACCACTTCCCTCTACTAAAATTTATACCCTACAGAAAAGTATATTTCCCTTGGCACATTTCTATAAGTCAGAAAATATTTATACTTATAAATATTCATTTGCGGATCATCACCGGTTTGAGGCCTAGTATCTCTTGATATTCCCATCTCTACCCAATTCCTCAACTCATCTCTACTATCTATTGGGGTCAACCACTTATTGTTAAAAAGATTCATCACCCGCAAAGAACAATACAATTTCTTATCGAAAATCGCCACGTTTGCCGTAAGATTAAAATCTGTACTGGTCTCCAAAGGATATCGCCTATTATTAGTCACATCTACAAATTCGTCATAGCTCGTGATATAGGTAAATGGAGTACCACTTCGGGCTGTATAAATAACACTCAATGCGACATCTTTAATCGTATTCTGTCTATTCCCAAGCAATTTTTCAAACCACCTGTCCGGTAAATGGTAGGAAAAAAGAGCCTTAAACGAATGAGTTCTATCTTCACTTGTTATATAGTCATTAGCACTCCGCCTTGTAACTTTACTCCTCGGGTCATCAGGATCTTCATAGATATCAATGGCTCCGTAAGCTCCTCTTGTTGTCCGAGATAGATTATAGCTTATCTTATAGTGCCAATTGGCATACAATATTTTCTCAAAATTTAATTCTATCCCCTTTGAAGCTCCATACCCGGTATTTTCATATGAAATATAGTAAGGGTCATAAGGTGAAACCTGCTGGGAACCCGTAGAGGAATGAATTCTTACACTAACAGTTTGACAAACTCTGTCATTGTAATAGGCAGCAATGTCCAAACGATAGTGTTTACCTACACTTTGCTGAACACCCACTTCGTAACTTATTGTTTTATTCGGACCTAAGTCAGGATTGCCATACATATACCATCCCTGCCAAGTAGTTTTCGACAAAGCATGACGAAAAAGAGGCATTGAGTAAAAATACCCATATTGCAGCCTAAAAGCAGTTCTATCCCCAATCGGAAAGGATAAACCGAATCTTGGCGACAACGTAACGTGGGTTTTCACTCTCCTTGTTTCTGGATTCCCTACATCACCAATAAAGGTCCCCCCACCCATTCCTGTACCCGGGTAGAAAGGCCTGAATCGATCTATTGGAGCCTCTATACCCATATTAAAACCATCCAATCTCATCCCAATATTTGCAATCATATTTTCAAACTCAATCTTATCCTGGATGAAAGCCGCAAAATAGTAAGGATAAGCATGATAATACTCCGCAAAACCAGAATAGGAAACAAGAGCATTTATTCTCGCTCCAGACTCTGCATAATAAAACGTATCCCAATACTGACCTTTAATCCCCCATTTCAGCTTATGTTTTGTAGTAAGCTGACTTGTAAAAGCAAAAGAAACATTCGTTACATCCGTTACAGCATCCAGAGCAGACAAAGTGGTAAATGCCCAAGGTTCCCTATAAAAACCTTCATCCCACGGACCCGGAGAAACAAACCATGGATCTTCTGGCCTAATAACAGGGGTATTTCTCTCTATCATTCTTTCCCGTTGATGCCACACCACAAATTCGGAGTATGTCCTCTCGCTAAACATATGAGTCCAGCTAAACTGCTGAGTAGTAATTATTTCCTCCAACGGGGGGTCCAGCACCAAATAGTACTTCCTGGTCGGAGACTGCCCAATTCTTGAGCTCCATCTAATATCATCAGAACCAGACCACACCGATCCGAAACGAGATTGGTACTGCAACATAAACCTGAACTTATTAACATTATCATAGTTGTAGGTTAGGTTCAAATTAAAATACTGATACACTTGAGCTCTTTCATTACTCGGAAGTCTTGTCGGCTTATTCCTGTATTCTCCTGAAAGATAAAAGAACAATTTATTAGTTCGCCCTATTGGCCCTCCCAAACCAAACAAACATCTATAATAGACGAGCTTCCTGTAGTCATAAACACCAACTGCATTTGATTTATTGCCCTCACCAGGGCTATGATTGGTTACCCACTTTTCATATAGTATTCTCAAGGAATCATCATTTATATCCGGCGCGTTCGAATCCCTCCATTTTACCCAATTCTCATAGTTTCCCCATTTCTCCCATTCGATTGTATTCTTACCGTACAAATAGGGACCAAAATGATATTTTCCCGGAGGACGCATCTCCAATCTCAATTCTCCATGAAATTCCTCGCCTCCTTCTTTTGTAACTACCTTAACGACTCCTGATTGAGCGTTCCCATACTCAGCATTAAACCCTCCAGTGATCACCTCAATCTGTTTTATTCCAATAGGATTTAAATCAAATCTCCAGCTGGTGTTTGACCTATCACCTAACAGATTAAAACCGGGGATACCTGTATTAGTGGTTATCTGTTCAACACCATTGACCTGAAATTTTACTTCAAAAGCAGGACCGCCCCGAATCGAATAAGTGCCATTGGGATTTTGCGTCAAGCCTGCATTCAGCTCTATTATCTGACGTAAACCCTCCACGGGAGCAGATTCAACTTCCGCCGCTCCAATACAGGTGGAAGATGAAGTCAAGTCTTTAATTATAGTTTCTCTTTTACCAAAAACCACCAGGGGGCTCATTTCGACGTGAGCAACTTCCAAAGAGAAGTTCAAAATTGTCGTTCTGTCCATAAATACCTGAACATCTTCCACAGTTACAGCCCTGTAACCTATCATCTGGGCACTTACATCATATTTACCCGGAGGCAAATTAAGAATAAAATACTCCCCATTTTCATCGGTTGCTGCTCCAAATCCCGTTCCCATCACTATGATATTAACACCCAATAGAGGTTTTCCTGTAGCTTTATCAATAACCCTTCCAGATATTTTGCCCGTCGGAACCTGCCCAAATAAATTTGCTACTAAAGTAATTGACATTAAAATAAACAGATACTTCCTGCAACTCATCAAATTAGACCCTCCATCTGGCTTATCGAATTAACAACATCTTGCCAGAATCAGAGACCAACCCGGTTTTTCCACGCACAGGATAATAAAATATTTTGTAGAAATATAAACCACTTGGGAAACCTTTACCATCAAAAACAACTGAGTATTTACCAGGTAGTAAAAGTTTCCTGTTAATCTTGCTTTCAATCTCCTGTCCAAGCACATTGAAAATTTTCAAACTGACAAATCCCTCCTTTCTCAGCTCAAATTCAATAGTTGTCAATGGATTAAATGGATTAGGATAGTTTCCATAAAGTTCTATCAAGCTGGGAATATTCGATTTCTCCTTAGGAGACTTACCAAGACTCAACGGGGTCAAAACCCTCTCTATCTTCACAGCATCAGCAACCACCAGACCTTCCGCAATTTTATTACTAACCATGATACCAGCAACCTTACCGGAGTTATAATAATACCTGCCCACGTTCACCCACGTTCCCTTTGCTCTTTCCTGATTTATGAAAACTGTATCAGTCCCGAAATTATGCATAACTGTGTAAATAGCTCCATCAGCCAAAACTTTCGGCACCTCAGGAATTTTTACAAAAATGTCATAGTAACCTTCGACTCTTATTTCTTTCCACCACATTGCTCTGTTTTCGCCAGAACCAGGTTCAGAAAAAACATAATCATTTCCGATATAACCTGAACCATCACTGCCAGTATACCAAGTTCCATAAGTCTTAAAACCCTCATCACTATTATCAAGACAAATATCCGTATAAAGAGGATTATAGCTGATAGTCCATTCCCCAGAAAGAGAGTTTCCAAAATTGTCGTTTATACCCTTTATCTCCAAAGAATACTCTCTTCCAGGGTGAAGTGAAGTTGTTTTTAATTCCACTACAGTATTAT
>QNCQ01000073.1 GCA_003645825.1 Fidelibacterota bacterium | reverse complement strand
GAATGGATATGTTCCAGCTGGTATTCCTTATGAGGAAGCTCTTGAACTAAGGAAAAAAGATCCTGATAGGTATATAAAAATGGCATTCGAGTCGATGGTTAGACATGTTGAGGCAATCCTAGAGATGAAAAAGCAAGGGGCGGTGGCTTTTGACTATGGAAATAATCTTAGGGGTCAGGCTTTCAAGGCAGGTTTAAAAGAAGCTTTTGACTATCCGGGGTTTGTACCAGCCTATATCAGACCTCTTTTCTGTGAAGGAAAGGGACCCTTCAGATGGGTAGCGTTGAGCGGTGACCCACGGGATATTAGAAAGACTGATGAAATTGTTTTAAAACTATTTCCTGAAGATGAATCTTTGGTTCGGTGGATAAGGTTGTCCTCAGAAAGGGTTAAGTTTCAGGGATTACCAGCAAGAATATGTTGGCTTGGATACGGTGAAAGGGAGAGATTTGGTCTTGCCATTAATGAGGCGATTTCAAAAGGTGAAATTTCTGCCCCGATTGTTATAGGCAGGGATCATCTTGACTGTGGTTCTGTGGCTTCGCCCAGTAGAGAAACTGAAAAGATGAAAGATGGATCGGATGCAATTGCCGATTGGCCGATTTTAAATGCCTTGTTGAATGCTGTGAGTGGAGCAAGTTGGGTGTCGGTGCACCATGGTGGGGGAGTTGGAATGGGATTAGCAATACATGCAGGGATGGTAATTGTAGCTGATGGGACTAAGGAAATGGAGAAAAGACTATCGAGGGTTTTAACAAATGATCCTGGAATCGGAATAGCCAGACATGCTGATGCAGGATATGAGAAAGCTATAAATGTTGCGAAGAAGAAGGGCATAAAAATACCGATGTTAAAATAGGTTGAGAACATGGGAAAGGTACTTATAAAGAATATATCACAGCTTGTTACATATGATTCGAAAATTAAGGATATGAGGGTTTTTGACCATGTAGAACTGCTTATTGAGAGTGATACTGTGATTGAGATTGGCAGGGCTCTTTTTTGTGAAGATTGTTTGGTTGTGGATGCCGGACATAGGCTTGTAACCCCTGGTTTTGTTGATCCTCATACTCATCCTGTTTTTTATTCAACCAGAGAGGATGAATTTGAGATGAGGGTTTTGGGGATCAGTTATATGGAAATAGCTAGAAGAGGAGGAGGGATTTTAAATAGTGCAAAAAAATTGCAGATGGCAGACTATAACGACCTTAAAGAAAGAGTCAAAAAGCGGCTCCTGAATTTTTTGAGGTTTGGGGTAACCACTGTTGAAGCGAAAAGCGGATATGGGCTCGATACTGACGCCGAGATAAAATCCTTAAGAATGTTAAAAGAACTTAACTCTGAGCTTGATATAGAAATAAAACCTACTTTTCTAGGGGCTCACGAATACCCATTAGAATTTAGGAATAATCATGCTGGTTATATTGGTAAGATATTGAAGGAGATGCTGCCAGTCGTTGCTAAGGAAGGGCTTGCCGAGTACTGTGATGTTTTCTGTGAAGAAGGAGTTTTTTCTTTAGATGAGTCCAGGACCATACTTCAAGCTGCCAAGGAGCTTGGGTTAGGTCTGAGAATTCATGCTGGGGAATTTAAGTCAATAGGAGGAGCAAAACTGGCTGCAGAGCTCGGGGCCAGGAGCGCTGATCACCTCGTTTATGTGACGGATGATGAAATAGAAGCTATGAGAAAAAGAGGCGTTGTTGCAGTGCTCCTCCCAGCTACTACTTTTTTTCTGGGTTCTGATAGATACGCTCCGGCCAAAAAGATGATGGAAATGGGGGTTGAAGTTGCGTTGTCTACCGATTTTAATCCCGGGAGTTCTTTTACACAGTCAATGCAATTTGTGATTACGCTGGCATGTATTAAGATGGGAATGGGCATTCTTGAAGCTTTACAGGCTGCTACTTATAACTCTGCTAAATCGCTTGGTATAGAAGACAGGCTTGGGAGTATTGAAAAAGGGAAGCAAGCTGATTTTATTATATGGAAAATTGATAACTATCAATCTATTCCATATTATCTTGCTGATAACTCGGTATGGAAAGTTTTTAAGAATGGTAAACTTGTATGTGAAAATAGTTTTTAATATCTTAATTTTTGATTGATTGAAAAAGAGGAGGTATCATGGAGCCATTTTCCTGGGGTTATACGTTTATGCTTTATCTGAGGGCAATTGGCTGGGCGCTTGTAGCTTCGATAGGTTTTGCTCTTGGTATAGGATTGGCTATTAAGATATTCGATTTGCTTTCGAGCAATATAGATGAGTGGGAGGAAATCCGGCAAGGAAACATTGGGGTGGCGATTATAATAACGTCTCTTATTGTAATGGTTGGGCTAATAATTTATAAAGTGATATAACTTAGATAAGCCAGATCGGGTTGGATAAGGCAAATTTATTCTTATCTGTATAAATTTCTGCTCTTACATAGCCGGTTGAAAGGCAAGTAGGTTCGATCTCACTTTCAATATTTGTTACTTTTTGAGATATGTCCTCATCGAGAATTTTATGCTCCTCTGATTCTCTGACTTTCCCATGTAGGAGCGTTAGTTTCTTTATATTTCCGAAAAAATTGGAGGATTTTCCTGTAACTTTTATTGATAGTAGATTTTTATGATTGATATGAGAACCAATACCTTTGATTTCCCCAGTTTTTGTTTTTGCAGTTATATTTACAAAAGGACCGTTGGTTATAATGACGTCTCTACCTTTTAATGTCTTTACAAGGTTTTCCATGCCCCTTGAGATATCAAATTTTACCATTGTTCTGCATTCGCCGAAAATCTGGTAGTCACGCTCGTAGAGCTTTAAGAGTGGAGTTCTAAGCTGCCTGAATCGGTTTAAGTTTCCATGGGAGTCGTTCCCTGCGTAGATAAATTTTTTCTGACCGTCAAGAAGTTGTTTTACCCACAGTTTCTTGCCTTTTTTAAAAGCTTCATCGATTTTGCCATTCAGAATTTGGTGACCATCCAGCTTATCTGTTTTGTCATTAAAGTTCCATACTCCTCTTTTCAGAACGATTTGTTGTACAAGTGGGAATTCTGTAAGAGGGTGGGCAGAAGCAGTTAGCATAGAATCGTCGGCCAATTCTGATATTTCTGCATAGTATTTAGCAACTTTATGGTTGAAGATACCTTCAAATCCATCTGCATTTCCAGGGATAAAGTACTTATTGTTCAAAATCAGCATGTGAACATGTCTGCCTTTACCATTGTCTACGGTTAATTCTTCTCCTGGAATTAATATATAATTTTTTGATTTTTTGTTTATTGCTTCGATTTCTTCTCTTGATTTTTTGTATTTGGTGAGTTTTTGATCAAATTTTACCCAGCTTCCTGGTTTGTCATCAAGATCGTATGAATGATCAGTTATAGCAGAAAAGGAAAGCCCCATGCTTGGCCCAAGTTCTGAAAATAAATGGACTGGTAAACCAAATTCTACCTGATCTTCTGTATAATAGGAATGGCAATGCAAGTCTCCACTTATCCAGCCTTTCTCTTTCGGTAGGGGTTCCGGATCAATGAAAACCCTGAGGTTTTTGTGAGAGAGCCCGGGATAGTTATCATTTCGTATGATAAAGGTTTTTCCATTTATAGAGAAAAATCCCCTGCAGGCTACTTCAAGGGTTTTCCCGCGGAACGCGCTGACATCCAGCCAGTAGATTTTGCTGAACCACCGGGTAGAAATTTCAAGGTTTTCGGTTATATTTCTTGAAAGTAGTAGTTTAGCTGAATCCCCGTCAGATATTTCTATGTATATTTCTTTCAGATATACCGGGAATCTGTCAGCATCTTTTGCAAGAAGGAGTATCGGAAGCTGGTCTGCCTGAATTCTATAAGGTGTGTCGAAGATTATCTCGGGTTGTTCACGGTAGATGAAACCTCGAATGAAGGGAATACGGAAATGAATTTCCGCATATGTGAATATAAAAAAAAGGAATAATAACAATTTGAGCTCAATTCCGTGAAGATCGATAACTGTCATAACCATTTAAATTTTCTAAGTTATCATTAAAAGTGCAAACTAAATTATTAGCGTAGGTAAGCAATGAGATTCTGTCTTTTTGGGAATGGAAGCATGATTTTATTTATCTGTATCTATCAACGCCAGAGGCTACCGGTATAACTTACTTTCCCTTAGAGATTTGATTTTATAGACACTTCTTTGCTGGCATGTCTCTATATATCAAACTTTTGCACATATTGCCATTTGGAGATGTAAGTAAATGGCCCAAGCTACTTTTTGAGGTTGCAGATACCGAGGGCATATTGAATATTATTGGTACTTGATGAAGCAATTAGATTACAGGCAGCGTTGATGAGTGTATATATACTATCGGTACATCAATGATTGTTAATCGAAAATCTTTCTTTTTAATGTGTTATTAGGGCTTTTATCTCTGTTAAGATGTGTGTGTCGCACAGCTTTGAGCAACTATCGTTAAATCTGGAGTAAAAACGTGAGAGTCAGTTTGAAGGAAAGAGAACCAGGAGGTTCAGGTACGTGGTGGTACAGGGAATAGTTAAGGTTAAATGGAATGGTTAAAGAATTTTTGCTAAGTAATTTATCAATGGTTAGTGGAGGCATAAATGCAATACTTTAAGATAATTTATGATCTTGCAGGATATTCACTGAGGTTTTGAATTTTTTATATGAATTTTTCTCAGGAAATTGAAGTAGAATTGATAACAACCACTTTTAATCTCATTACCTTTTTAAATCGCATAATGTTATCCTGGCTTTGTAGTACTATAGGGCCATATTTTTTCTCCTTGGGCTATGCCTTCATTACTCATTATTTTTAGTTTAATCAATTGTACCACCATGTGCATGAACTTTCCCGGTAAGTAAAAAAACAATACTTGAGAGATAAAGATAATCAAGATGCTAAGCAGGTGAGTACATAATTATTGAAACTGGAGGTTTCAGGATAATAGAGTCACTAAAGGTTAGTTTTTGATTCGGAGACTTACATTGCATAGATACTTTATTTCTGTTAATGTTCTGGGAGTGCCTTTCTTGTTTTTCACTAAAATTTCAACAGGCTCTTATTTTACAGTTTTTACAGTGCCACTGGGTTATTTATTGTACCAACTAATATCTAAATATTTTAACTTTAAGATGCTTTTTTGTTTACTATATTGCGGTTAAAAGAGGGAGGATATGTAATGCGAGGGAAAAGATTAGTAATTGTAGGTTTGTTGTGTTTTTTTAGCTTTTTACTGGCAAAGTCAGATTATGGAAAGTATGAAAAACTTATAGCACAAATCAATATCCCTTACAAGAAATATGTTCTTGATAATGGGCTAACTTTGATTGTTCACGAAGATCATAAGGCACCGATTGTGGCTGTAAACATATGGTATCACGTGGGGTCGAAAAATGAAAAGAGAGGGAAGACAGGCTTTGCTCATCTTTTTGAACATCTGATGTTTAACGGTTCTGAGCACTATAATGATGAATATTTTAAGCCTTTTGAGAAAGTTGGTGCAACGGACATGAACGGTACCACCAATAATGACCGGACAAACTATTTCGAGAATGTCCCGGTAAATGCCCTTGACCTTGCTCTATGGATGGAGTCGGATAGAATGGGATATTTATTGGGGGCCATTGATCAGGCGAAGCTTGATGAGCAGAGGGGTGTGGTTCTAAATGAGAAGCGTCAGGGTGAGAATCAGCCTTATGGAAGAGTCTGGAATATAATTGCGGAACACACATTTCCGGAGGAACATCCATACTCCTGGCCAGTTATTGGATATGAGGAGGATATTAAAGCTGCTACTCTTGAAGATGTCCATGAATGGTTTAAAACCTATTATGGTCCAGCAAATGCTACTCTGGTAATTGCTGGAGATGTTAATGCTGAGGGTGTAAAAAAGAAGGTAGAAAAATATTTTGGTAGTATACCGTCGGGGCCTCCTGTAGAAAAATTTGATAGATGGATACCAGTTCTCCATGGTGAACACAGATATATTATGCAGGATAGAGTCCCTCAGGCAAGAATTTACAAGGTTTATAATATTCCAGAATATGGGACAAAGGAGGGGGTGTTTTTTGAGCTGATTGCGGATATTCTTTCTTCAGGTAAAACTTCAAGGCTTTATAAAAGGCTTGTTTATGAAGAGCAGATTGCGACGGATGTCTATGCCTATGCCTATTTGAGGGAGATTGCGGGGCAGCTTGTTATAATGGTGAATGTCCGACCTGGTGAGAGTCTAAAGAGAGCTGAGGAAATTTTAAATGAGGAGATTGAAAAGTTTCTCAAGAAAGGCCCCACGGGCGACGAACTTGAGCGGGTGAAGACAAATTATTTTTCCAGTTTTATAAAGGGTATGGAGAGAATTGGAGGGTTTGGAGGTAAGTCTGATATTCTTGCTACCAATCAGGTGTTTACAGGTGATCCCGGTCATTATAAGAAGCAGCTTTTGTGGGTAGCGGAAGCTTCGAGGGAAGATTTAGTTGAGACTGCCAGAGAGTGGATGTTACCAGGCTATTTTGTTTTAGAGGTTCATCCGTTTCCAGACTATTCTGCCACCAAAGAAGATGTGGATCGCTCCAGATTGCCAGATGTAGGAAAGCCTCCAAAACCAGAGTTTCCATCTTTTTCTAAGTTTGAACTGGATAATGGGCTTGAGGTTTATCTTGTAAAGAGGGAAGTTGTCCCTATGGTCAATTGTCGGCTGATTATAAACGCGGGATACGCTTCCGACCAATTTTCTAAGCCGGGGGTCTCGAGTTTTGCAATGGACATGCTGAATGAAGGTACGCGTAAATATACTGCTCTGGACTTGAGTGAGGAACTGGATAAGATAGGTGCTGATCTAAGTACTGGTTCATCACTCGATGTGTCTTATGTGAATCTTACGGCTTTGAATACAACTTTAGAAAAAGCTTTTGAGCTTTTTAGCGAGGTTGTTCTGTTTCCAACATTTCCGGAATCTGAAATTGAAAGGATTCGAAAGCAGACTATAGCATCGATTCAACAGGAAATGGCACAGCCAATTGGAATGGCCTTGAGAGTGTTGCCAAAATTTTTGTATGGTAAGGGACATGCTTATGGGAATCCATTTACGGGGGATGGTACTATTGAGTCAGTGAACTCTATCCAGAGGGATGATCTGGTACAGTTTCATAAGACGTGGGTTAAGCCGAATAATTCAAAGCTAATTGTCGTTGGAGATATTACAGAGGACAGATTAAGGGGACTACTGGAAAAATATTTTAAGTCATGGAAACCTGGAAAAGTATTGGAAAAGAATATAGCTCCTGTAGAACTACCTCGTGAGTCAGTTGTTTATATCATGGATAAGCCACAATCTCCACAGTCATTGATAATAGCCGGCCATGTTGCTATACCAAAGGATGATCCGGATGAAATAGCTGTAGATGCAGTGAACAGGATATTGGGAGGTACTTTTACATCACGGATAAACATGAATATTCGGGAAGACAAACACTGGTCGTATGGTGCGAGATCTTTAATTTTAGATGCTAAGGGACAGGCGCCTTTTATAGTTTATGCCCCTGTTCAGATTGATAAGACCGCTGATGCTATGCTGGAGATTTTAGATGAGATTAGAGGGATTCTTGGGGAGAAGCCAATTACTCTGGAAGAACTTGATAAAACAAAGAAGAACATGATTTTAAGTCTTCCTGGAACATGGGAAACCAGCCGTTCTATTTTGAATTCGCTTGCTGAAATTGTGACTTATGGTCTCCCGGATGACTACTACAGAGCCTATTTAGAGATTGTAAATGGTCTTTCTCTGGAGAAGCTCCAGGAAG
>QNCQ01000072.1 GCA_003645825.1 Fidelibacterota bacterium | reverse complement strand
TTGTCCCGCCCTTTGTGAAAAATCCTGTGTTTTAGGGCTTAATGATAACCCTGTTACAATTCGACAGATTGAACTTTCCGTAGTGGAAAAGGCTTGGGAGGTGGGTATGGTAGAACCTTTGCCGCCGGTGGAAGAGCTGGATAAGAGGGTTGCTGTTATTGGTTCCGGGCCTTCGGGTCTCACCGTTGCTCAGCAATTGAGGCGAGCTGGATATAGGGTTACAGTGTTTGAGAGGGCTGATAAGCCGGGTGGTTTTCTGAGGTATGGTATTCCGGATTTTAAACTTGAAAAGCATTATCTTGATCGGAGGCTTGTTCAATTAGAGAAAGAAGGGGTGGTTTTTAGAAATTCTATAAATGTTGGGGTGGACTATGACGCTATTGATTTAAAGAAGGACTTTGATGCTATAGTACTTGCCTGTGGTTCGAACAAACCGAGAGATTTGAACATCCCGGGAAGAGATTTGAAAGGGATTTATTTCGCTGCGGAGTTTTTAAGCCATGCCAATAAGGTTGTTTCTGGGAAAGCCAAGGAGAATCCGGCACTATCTGCAAAAAATAAGAATGTTATAGTTATTGGAGGGGGTGATACCGGTAATGATTGCGTCAGCACAGCAATAAGGCAGGGGTGTAAGAGTGTTATTCAATTTGAGTTGTTCCCTCCTCCTCCAGAATCAAGACCGAGTGATAAGCCTTGGCCTCAATTTGTACGAACTCTATCAAAGTCGATTTCTATAGAAGAGGGAGGAGTTCAGGTTTTCAGGATTAATACGAAGAGATTTATTGGAAACAAAAAAGGAGAAGTTATATCTTTGGTGGCAAGTAGAGTTACTGTTGTTGAAGAACACGGGAAACCGAAGCCTGAGGAAATACCTGATTCAGAGATGGAATTCCCCGCTGATCTTGTAATACTTGCTCTCGGATTTGCTGGTGCGGAAGAATCGAATTTGATCGAGAAGCTGGGTTTGAAGCTAACCCCATGGGGCACAGTCAGAGTTGATGAAAAAGGGATGACAAGTGTAGAAGGGATTTTCGGGACTGGAGATATGGTAAGGGGGCAGAGTTTGATAGTGTGGGCAATAGCGGAAGGTAGAAAGGTAGCTCATTATGTAGATAGATATCTAAGAGGGGAAACTGAATTGCCGAATCCTCTTGCGGATTATTACGTTAAATCTCCGTTTGAGATATAAAAGTCTATTAAAATTTAGTGTAGTGGTTTAATTTAGCAGCGTGACTGGATTTTCGCCTTCGCTGGTAGTTTCAGATGGATATGGGAATGTTTTTGATGTTCCTGAACTTATACCAGCGGGCGCTTCTGGCAGGTTTATTGGTAATATTCCTTCCTCTGAATGGATACCATTGCCTGATGGGAGTAAAATTTTTGAGCTACCGGGAAGATTGCCTGTCGGGATAGACAGAAAGTCTGGCGAGGTAAAAATTCTGGATAGCGAAGAAGATGAAAACATTATGGCCGTTGCAGCCTTTGTCGCTCCAGCCTATACCATTACATACCTTGCAGCATGGGAGACTGAAAAAGATGCACCAATATTGCCGCTTTTTGCTTATGCTGCCGTAGGTTGGTGTGAAGGGCGGTTTTATGTGCCAGCGATAAGGGTTGATGCTGATATCAGACAGGATCCATCGCAATTCAATTTTTTCAGAATCAAAAAGAATGCAAAGAAGATTTTGAAGCAGTATCCGAACAATAGATTGGCCAGACATCTTATTGAGAACTGTGCCTTAAGATACCATTGTCCTGCTGCACAAAATTATGTTCTCAACAGATGGGAGATGCCTCTGCCAACTTCAAAGAAATGTAATGCCCGTTGTATAGGCTGTATATCTTTCCAGCCTAATACTTCGATACCCTGTACACAGGAGAGGATGGACTTTATTCCCACGCCGGAAGAGATAGTTGAGATAGCGGTGCCACACCTTGAAACAGCGCCTTTGCCTATTGTAAGCTTTGGTCAGGGATGTGAAGGGGAGCCGTTGCTTAATGGTGAGCTGCTTATTAAAAGCGTGGCTGAGATAAGGCGGAGGACGAATAAAGGGACAATTAACCTTAACACCAATGCCAGTAAACCGGAAGTTGTAAGGGAACTTCGGAAGGCAGGTCTCGATAGTATGCGTGTTTCGATGAATTCCGTGCGGGAAAAGTATTATATGAAATATTTCAGGCCCGTTGACTATGATTTTAAGGACGTCCTGGAATCGATTAGAGTGATGAAGGAGATGGGTGGATTTGTTTCGATAAATTTTTTTGTTTTTCCCGGGTTTGTGGATCAGCCAGAAGAAGTAAAAATGCTAATTAATTTTATTAGCGAGTACAGGATTGATATGATTCAATGGCGGAATTTGAATATTGATCCTGAATACTATCTCGATGGAATTGGGGTGGAAGATGTTTCAGGTATTGGCATTAGGATGATGATGAAAGAGGTGAAAGAAAAATGTCCCTGGCTCAGATATGGCTATTTTAATCCTTATCTTGGGAAGTAGGCCCGGATGTGGATTGTATAAAAGTCTTAATTGATTTAAATTCTATTGCTTTTTTCGGGGCGTAGCGCAGCCAGGTTCAGCGCGCTTGGTTCGGGACCAAGAGGTCGCCGGTTCAAATCCGGCCGCCCCGACGGATCTGATTTAAATTATCTTTTTGTGCTATCTTAGCAAGGAAGTTTTTAAGTTTCCCTGTTTGTAGGTTGCATTAGAGAGCGGGTTCTGATGCTATTTCCTCAACCCATATGTTGCCTGTATCCTGATGTCTGTGTGGCTTTATTACTTTCGGTAGTTCGAAAGAATGCAGTATGTGTTGCTTTCTTACGGTACACAAAGCAGAGCCCACAATCGTTTTACGAATCGATAACCCCAGGCATGTCCTGTTGTTTTGTATCTCTTTTTTCACAAACTTCCGTTTCTTATAAGAAAGCTTTGGGTTTATTGATGGGTATAGGAAATCGGGTTGTCTTATAGTTCTTGATTATCCTTTTAAATTAAAGTAGATTTTGGTGACTATGGCCGGAAGAAAGGTTTATATAGAAACATATGGCTGTCAGATGAATGAATATGATACAGAGCTGGTGTATGGTATTTTGAAGGAGCATGGGATTAGTAAAGCAGATAGGCTGGAGGAAGCGGATATAATACTTGTGAACTCATGTTCTGTCCGGGAGGGTGCTGATAATAGAGCGATATCGAGGGCATCACAGCTTACACATCTTAAGAGAAAGAGGTCGGGACTTGTTATAGGGATTATCGGTTGTGTTGCTCAGAGAGACAAAGGGAAGCTACTTGAGAAATACAGAGGTATAGATCTGGTTTTAGGTCCTGACTCATACCGCAAGCTCCCTGAGATTCTGAAAAATATGAATGGATCTCCTGTAGTTAAAACCGAGGCAAAAAGGAGTGAATTGTATGATGATATAACTCCTTTCAGACAGACTTCAGTTAGTGCTTACGTCTCGATAATGAGAGGCTGTGATAAATTTTGTTCCTTTTGTATTGTGCCGTATGTAAGAGGTAGAGAGAGAAGCAGATCGCCCCAAAGTGTAATTGAGGAAGTCAGAAAAGCTGTCGATAGCGGGTATAGGGAAATAGTTCTTCTGGGGCAAAACGTAAATTCATATCGGTATGAGAGGGTAGATTTCCCGCAGTTACTCTTAATGGTTTCAGACATCGAGGGTGTCGAAAGAATTAGATTTACCTCTCCACATCCTCAAGATGTTGATGAAAGATTGCTGGAAGTGATGAAAGAGCGTGACAATGTCTGTAAGCACATACATTTACCCCTTCAGTCTGGTTCAACGAGAATTTTGAAACTTATGAACAGGAACTATACAAGGGAGGAATATCTGGAGCTGGTGGAGAAAATTAAAGAATACATGCCAGAAGGAGCGATAACAACGGACATAATAGTCGGTTTTCCATCGGAGAGAGAAGAAGATTTTCTTGATACAGTGGATGTAATGGATAGAGTGAGATTTGATAGCGCATTTATGTTTAAGTACTCTCCCAGACCAGGTACAAAAGCAGCGAAGATGGAAGATGATGTGCCTGAAACAGAAAAAGATAGAAGATTAAGAGTTGTTATAGAAAAGCAAAAAGAACATACTCTTTATAGAAATAAACAACTGGTTGGGAAAATTGAGAAAATTTTAATAGAGAGCAAGGGTAAAAAAGAAGAGCATGAAGTCAGAGGGCGAACTGATACAAACAAACTTGTTGTTGTGAAAGGGATTGATTGCAAAGTCGGAGAGTTCGTTCAGGTGAAAATAGTGGATGCTGCGGGGGTGACCTTATTTGGTGAGCTGATTGAGACTTCATAAGGGGGGAATATGAGGATATTTAAAATAGTAGTTTATCTTGTAATTTTTTCTCTAATTCTGGTGTTTATAGTTCAGAACATGGGACAGCCTGTAAGAATTGTATTTTTCAGTAAAGCCAGACCAATACAGAGCGAAATGATAATTGTATTGCTTATTACATTCTTGATAGGGATTTTCCTGGGGCTTTTGTTTACGGGGCTGAGAATACTTTCTTTGAAGACGAAGCTCAGAGCGTTAACCAGTGAGAATAAAAAGCTAAAAAAAGAGCTTGATACATTTCGGAATAAGGAAATCGATGAGATTTTAAAAGGTAGTGACGAAGAAAAACAGGATGCTGAGTGAGTGATGTATGAGCGCTTTAGAAATTGTTTTGTCAGGCGTCGTAGGTGTTTTGTTGATTTTTCTCCTGTTCATAATTTTGGGGAAGGAGAAAAAAGTAAAAGATAAGACGGTACGGTCTTATGCAGAGGGATTGAACTACATTATCAATGGTGATTATAATAAAGCCATAAGGAAGCTTAAATTTGTTGTGGCCCGAGACACTGATAATATAGATGCTTATATTAAGCTTGGGCTTGCTTACCGCAGAAGAGGTAATCCGAAAAATGCTCTTGTGATTCATAGAAATCTTTTGTATCGTGAGAACCTGAGCAAGGAACAGCGCCTGGAGATATTCAGGAATCTTGTGGAAGATTTTGAAGATTTAAATGATAAACAGAGTGCCGTTGAGTGGTGTGAAAGAATTATTGAGATAGACAAGAAAAACAGGTGGGCTGCGAATAAGTTATGGACTCTATACCCTGCTGTGGGTGAATGGGATAAAGCCATTGAGTTGCTAAAGAGTTCCCCGCAGAAGGACAAAGGTAGGGTTAAAAGAAGGTCTGCGATATATAAAATGGCTGAAGGTTTGAAATTGCTTGAAGATGGGAAGTACCATGAGTCAAGGCTGGTTTTTAAGAAAGCGATAAAATATGATGCATCGTGTGAAGCCCCCTATTTTTATATAGCTGAATCTTATTTTAAAGAGGGGAGAATTCAGGATGCTCTGGTGTGGTGGGAGAGATACCTTGGTATTTCCCCGGATAAGTCCAGTTTTTTGTTGAGAAAACTTGAAAAGGCTCTGTTTGAGCTTGGAAATTTTGATAAAGTGGGGGATTTATACGAACGGCTTATAGAGAAGATTCCTGATGATATAAGGATTGTAATCTCGCTAGCCCTTTTCTATGAGAAAAAAGGAAAGATCGATGAGGCTGTTGAGGTTATTGATAAGTATCAGGAAAAATACAGCGGGGATTCGGTTGCATTGATAACCAGGGCAAGATTACTGGTCGCAAAAGGGGAGCTGGAGGAAGCTGAACGTTTACTTGATGATGTTCTCGAAAAATCTCGAGTGAAAGAGTTTTTTGTATGCAAGAACTGTGGCTACAAGTCGGAAGAAGTAAGGTGGATTTGCCCGGACTGCAAGGAGATAGATACCTTTTTTTAATGTGGAAGCTTTGTTTCGTCGCGGCAATATTGCTTGTTGGTATTCTGCTTGTTGGCAGTACGCCACTTAAAGCGGATGAGGCAAGGGAGCTTTATTTGAGAGGATTAAGGGAAGAAGATGGGGAGAAAGCTTTTTTATACTTCAGAAGGGTAGTGGAGAAATTCCCTACCTCTGAGTTTTATGATGATGCATTTATAAAGGTTATTGAATATGCTTACTCCAAGGGTTTATATAAAAAAACGATTGCATATACTCATCGGATGTTGAAGGAGTGTCCTCAATCTCCATTAATAAAGGACTGCATTTATTTTCAGATATGCAGTTTTAATACACTCGGAATGAAGGACTCTGTTGGGTATTACCTCACCTTGTACGAGGAGAAGTATCCCACAGTGGAGATTGATTTTGAAGGTTCTGAGGTGAAATCGGGATATATATTGACAGAAGAGGCTGGTTTTACCGGTAGTGAGGCCAGAGGAGAAAAAGCTCAATCTGGGAGCGAGTCAGGAAGAGAGTTTTTCTTTTTGCAGGTGGGCGCTTTTTCCAACCTGAACAATGCATTTGCCCTTCGCGAGAGGTTAAATTCCATGGGATATCATGCTTTGGTTCAGAGAAAGAGAGTGAAGGGCAAAATCTTCTATGTAGTCAAGATAGGAAGCTTCCCATCAAAGAGGGAAGCGCTGAGGTTCGGGAAAGAGTTTAAAAAAGATACGGGGATAAATTATCTTGTTGTTGAAAACTGAAGGGAACGAATGCAGACCAGGGGGATGTCCGGCCTTCAAAGCCGGCGTTCCCGACTCTGTTTGGGAAGCTGGGTTCGACTCCCAGGCGTTCCCGCAACTAAAATTTCTGTAGGTATGCTATGAGTAAGCCAAGGTTATTTCTAATTGACGGTTCTGCACTCGCTTATAGATCGCATTTTGCGATGATTAAGAATAGATTGACTACGTCTAAGGGTTTCCCTACGGGGGCGACGTATGCGTTTATAAACTCCCTGTTTAAGATATTAAACGAGGAAAGTCCGGAGTACATCGGGATTGTGTTTGATGCTCCTGAGAAGACCTTTAGACACGAGTTGTTTGAAGCATATAAGGCTACAAGAGAGGCTATGCCGGATGAACTTGTGGAACAGTTACCAGTCATGTTTGAGCTTGTAAAATCGCTTGGCATTCCCGTAATCGTAAAGCCGGGTTATGAGGCAGATGATGTTATTGGGACGCTGGCCTTAAAGGCTTCGAAGATGGGGTTGAAGGTTTACATGGTTACCGGTGATAAGGACTTAATGCAGCTTGTAAATGAAGACATATTGATGTATAAACCCGGAGTGGGGCAAAAGGAGACGGAGATAATTGATGTTGGGGAGGTAATAGAGAAATGGGGGGTTAGACCTGAGCAGATTCCTGATTTACTGGGGCTTGCTGGGGATAGTGTGGATAATATTCCCGGTGTGAAAGGTATTGGTCCCAAAAGGGCAGCTTCTCTGATAAATGAGTTTGGGAGTCTTGAAAAAATTTTTGAAAATCTGGATAAAGTGAGCAATGAGAAGTTAAGAAATCTTCTGAAGGATGGTAAGGAGAGCGCTTTTACCTCTAAGGAATTGGCCGTAATCAGGGTAGATGTCCCCGTGGAACTTGATTTAAACGAGCTTCGGCTGGGAGGCAAAGATGAGAAGAAGTTAATGGAGTTACTGGAAAAATTGGAGTTTTATTCTATAATTAAGAGTTTGAAAAAAGATAAGAAGGAAGAAAAGAAAAAAAATTATAAAATTGTTCTGTCGCTTGAGGAGCTGAAGAATGTAGTAGAAAAGGTTAGGAAGGCTGAGCTGTTTTCTGTGGACCTGGAAACAACCTCAATAAGGCCAATGGAAGCAGAAATTGTTGGGATTTCGTTATGCATAGAGCCTGATTCGGGTTATTATATTCCTGTGAGATACAAGGGGAAAAGTAAGAATAATTTTGGCAATGATGATCTTAAAGTTGTGCTTGAAGAACTAAAGCCTGTGCTCGAGGATGACAGGATAAAAAAATGTGGGCATAATATCAAGTATGATATGCTTGTATTTGAGCGGAATGGTATTAACCTCAGGGGTGTGGATATTGATACTATGGTAGCGGCGTGGATAATACAGCCTGATTCACATAGTTATAAGCTGGATAATTTAAGTCAGCAATACCTTCACTATACCATGGTACCGATTGAGGAGCTTATAG
>QNCQ01000071.1 GCA_003645825.1 Fidelibacterota bacterium | reverse complement strand
CACAGGGGCACTGGCCTCTTTCTTAATCGGCCTGAGCTTTAGAAAGTTTCTAATAGCAAACATCTTTGGCGTCTTGATTGCCGGAGTTTTAGTTACTCTTGCCTGTCTCACAGGAGCTGAAGCTCTAAGGATCTTTATAAAAACTATATCGGGATAAATCTTTTTGGCTTTCAACTTTTTCCCTGCTCTTACCAGAACAGACAAAAAAACAGCTTTATAAAAAGCATTAAAGAACCTTCGTCTTCCAAATAACATCAAATAGAAACTTATACACATTTCCCCATCAGAGAGGTGAACACACAAAAAAGCACACCAGATGCTCCCTTTTTCTTCCTATGCTCCCTCTTCTCGTCATAATTTAAATGTTGTGATGTAACAAAAATTCACTTATTTTATCAAACAAGTGAGTTAATTAAAAACTGAACTGAACTAAACAACGAATAGAGATAAAAATGACTAAAAAGCTTCAAATTTTTAAAGCCCGGGCAAGAGAATATAGCAATATTTACAAACCATGGAAAAGCAAATAATCACGACGAAAAAACAAAAGGGGAAATTAATCGTATCGTAGAGCTCTCCAAATTATGGATACATTTATTGACTTATCAGTTGGAAGAAACATGAATTATCTCAAGGCCCAGCAAGTACTTGACAGAATAACCTGCGGCTTATACGCCATTTGCAGCCAAAGCAATGACAAACTAAATGGACAGATTCACAATCCCGAAAAAGGGGATCAGGCCGCAGGAATTCTTCCGGGAACCCCTTCCGATAATTTGCCACTCGACGGGGTTCATCCTTTGTGTGGAAATGATAAAAAAACTTTAAAAGGATTGAATAAAAATGCTTGAAATCAAAAACCTGTCAATTGCAATTGATGGAAAAGAAATTTTACACAATATAAACCTAAGGATCGAAAATGGAAAGGTTGTAATTCTATTCGGTCCAAATGGTTCTGGGAAAACCTCTCTACTAATGGCAATAATAGGACTTGGCAACTACAAGATTACATCGGGAAAAATCATTTTCAAAGACAGAGATATTACCAATCTTCCTACCCATGAAAGGATAAAACTGGGAATAGGGGTTATGTTTCAACGTCCTCCAACCATCAAGGGGGTAAACATCAGAGATATAGCAAAATTTCTTGGCAACTACAATGAGGAAGAGTTCAGATCTCTTGCGAAGCTCCTTAAAGTAGAACACCTGCTTGAAAGATCGATAAATATGGGATTCTCGGGAGGAGAAATAAAAAGAACCGAACTTCTCCAGCTTCTACTACAGAAACCAGATTTATCACTGATCGACGAACCAGAGTCAGGAGTTGATGTAGAAAATATCAATCTAGTAGGAGAAGCAATAAAAAAGCTCCTTGAAAAGACTTACACTGCATATAGCAACAACCTGCCTATGAAAGACCATCACAAAAAAAGAAAAAGCTCAGGACTGATCATAACTCATACCGGTCTGATCCTGGAGCATATTCCCGCAGATGAAGGGCTTGTTCTGGTTGAGGGCAAAATTGTATGTAAAGGAAATCCCTATGAAATATTTGATACAGTAAAAAACAAAGGATTTAACGAATGTCTAAAATGCGCAATAATGAAGTAGTAGAAAAGAAAGATATCGACCTATCCCAATACAAAGTGGAAAAGGTTCCGGAATACATCTCCGAAGTTGACATAAAGAAACTACCGGAAGTTGAAAAAAGTATTCTTCTCCATGCAGGGGTAGATCTGGAAAACGACAAAGCTGACACCTTCCTGATGAAAAACCAGACGGTTGTCCATAAAGCTACCAGACAATCCGGGGTAGAATTACTTGACACCAATGAAGCTTTAGCAAAATATCCTGAGCTGAAAAAGCTGCACTGGAAGCTAATTGATCCAAACACCGATAAATACACAAAATTCGTTTATGATAATCCAGAGTCAGGATATTTTATTCGCGTCAAAAAGGGTACAAAAGCGATATTTCCCATCCAGTCATGTCTGTTTCTGGAAACTCCCAGTGTAGTCCAAAATGTTCATAATCTTATAATTCTGGAAGAAAATTCATCAGTAGAGATTCTAACAGGCTGTACCTCAAAAGAACTGGGAAAAGATGGGGGCGCCCACTTAGGAATCACAGAAATCTATATCGGAAAAAATGCAAGTCTAACCTACTCTATGGTACATAACTGGCACGAAAGTGTAAGAGTCAGATCCAGAACTGCAATATACGTCGAAGAAAATGGAACTTTCATCTCCAATTACGTACTTTTGAAAAAAGTAAAAGACATACAGATGAACCCAATAGCCTACCTAAAAGGGAGAGCAGCTAGAGCTCGATTCAATAGCATTCTTCTCTCGTATCCTGGATCGTTTATCGATGTTGGTTCAAGAGTAGTACTGGATGCCCCGGACACATCATCAGAGATAATCTCCAGAGTCGTTAATAAAGGTGGAAAGGTAATTGCAAGGGGGCTTATTTCTGGAAATGTTTCCGGGGTCAAAGGACACCTCGAATGCCAGGGACTTATCCTCGAAGATGGTGGAGAAATCTATACAATTCCCCAATTAAATGGTTTATCTCCTGATATTATGCTCTCCCATGAAGCAGCAGTTGGAAAGATAGCAAGGGAAGAGGTAGAGTATTTAATGGCAAGAGGTATCAATGAAACTGATGCAGTAGGGCTGATCATCAGAGGATTTCTGTATGAAGGGCTTGAAAACTTTCCTAACGTACTTAAACAGGAAATAGATAGAATCAGCGACGAGTTGGGGGCAAAGGGATACTAATCCCCGGGTTATTCTTCCAAAGAAGCTCTACAATTATTCCGTAAAAATATGTAAGTTTTGGATAACAATATAGTCTATTTCACTTTATAGCTATGTTTGTTGATCTGGCTAAGGTATTCGTAAAAGCGGGCAAAGGAGGAAAGGGCTGTGTAGCATTTCGGAGGGAAAAATACGTTCCCAGAGGTGGTCCAAGCGGAGGAGATGGAGGAAAAGGAGGAAACGTTATCGTTGAAGTGGACAGAAACCTGTTCACACTTCAGGACCTAAAATACCGTAAAAGCTACAAAGCAGGGAATGGACGTCCCGGAGGAGGTGCATTAAAAAAGGGGGCGGACGGAGATGACGTTATAATAAAAGTTCCTCCTGGTACAGTAATAAAAGATGAAGAAACCGGAGAGGTTATTGCGGACCTCACAGAGCATATGCAAAGGGTGGTAGTAGCTAAAGGAGGCAAAGGTGGCAGGGGAAATGCAGCCTTCGCAACCCCAACGGAAAGAGCTCCAATATACGCCGAACCAGGAGAACCTGGAGAAGAAAAATTTCTCATTTTCGAACTCAAGGTAATCTCTGACGCCGGACTTGTTGGCCTACCAAACAGCGGTAAATCCACCCTTCTTTCAAAGTTGACTGCTGCCCGTCCCAAAATCGCCGACTACCCTTTCACCACGCTTACCCCCAATGTTGGAATCGTGAAATACGGCCAATACAAAAGCTTTGTTCTCGCCGATATTCCAGGATTGATAGAAGGGGCTCATACAGGCAAGGGACTTGGAATAAGGTTCTTAAGACACCTGGAACGGGCAAAAGTCCTTATTTTTCTCATAGAAATAACAGAAACCCATCCTGAGAAAGTTTACAAAACGCTATATAAAGAACTTATAGAACACGCCCATTTCTTCAAAGATAGGCCCAAACTAATTGCCATGAGTAAATGTGACCTGGTACCTCCAGAAAAAAGAAGGGTAATTTCCGAAATTGACGGAAACGAAGTTATATATATTTCGTCTGTAACCGGGGAGGGACTATCTACTTTAGTCGAAAAAATTGTTAAATTACTTGATAGATATGGATAGCTTTCGTTATACACTAAAATTGCTTTCAGTACCGGGACTTGGACCGAGAAAAATTCTCTCGCTTAAAAACAAATTCGGAACACCAGAGAAAATTTACGGCTCAAGCCTTCGAGAATTGTCTTCTGTTTATGGAATTGATTACAGAATGGCAAAAAGAATACTTGAATCAGAATCACGTGATGACGGCGAAATAGACAGGGTAATAAATTTTGTAGAAAAGAAGGGGATAAAATACTTTACAATATTCGATACAGCTTACCCAAAAAATCTACTGGAAATTTACGATCCTCCGCCTGTGCTTTTTTACATGGGAGAATATACAGAGAAAGATTTCGATGCGATAGCTGTTGTGGGTACCCGCAATCCGACTCTCTATGGAAAAAGTGTGACAGAGTCACTCGTAAAAGAACTCATCAGAAACGACATTACCATCATTAGTGGTTTCGCGAGAGGTATCGATACTATAGCTCACAGGATTGCTATCTCTATGGGAGGAAGAACCATAGCTGTTCTGGGATGTGGAATCGACGTAGTATATCCTCCCGAGAATAAGACTCTGGTAACCGAGATAATAACGAGCGGACTATACTGTACAGAGTATCCGCCTGGCACCAAGCCCGATGCAATTAACTTTCCAAGAAGAAACAGAATCATCTCCGGCCTGAGTCTCGGTACCATCGTAATAGAAGCAGGGGAAAAGAGCGGAGCTTTAATAACAGCCCTGTACTCCCTGGATCAAAATAGAGAAGTCTTCGCAGTGCCGGGAAGAATCATTGACAAAAAGAGTGTGGGAACAAATAGCCTTATCAAAAAAGGAGCAAAACTTGTCACCTGTGTCGAGGACATCTTAGAGGAAATCGATAAAATAAGAAAATATCCCCGCAAGCCAAAGCAACTTGAGATTTCTTTTAAGCTTGACTCAGAAGAAAGAAATGTTTACGAAACCATTAGTGGAGAACCTGCCAATATCGATACTATCGCAGAAAAATTGGGGAAACAACCTCATGAAATCCTCCCCACTCTGCTTTCACTTGAAATAAAGGGGGTCATAAAACAATTACCAGGAAAGATGTTCATAAGGTGTTGAATCTTATTAAGAAAGTAAAAGAAAACCTGGGACTATCAGTTTTGATACTCATCTTACTATCTGTGGTACACCCACAAGAAAGATCCAGAACACCAAACCGTATCTACAATATAGGCGACTGGATTACCTATAGAAATTGTAATTACGTCACAAGCGTATGCGAATCACCGGAATATGTGTTCTTTGGAACAAGCGGCGGCATTCTACCTTTTCATAAATTTAGAAAGAGTTTCGAGGAACCTATTACAAGAAGCGACGGTCTGGCTGATGACTTCATTTCCTGCCTTTACTACGATAAGTCAACCGGCTATCTGTGGGCATGTCACGAAGCCGGGGTAAGCTACAGAAACCCATCCGATAGGAGATGGAATAATATAAGTACTCAGGAATTATCCCTTTCAAGATTGGAACGCTTAGTAAGAATTGGCGGTGACAACCACTACATATGGGCGCAATTAAGATCAGGCGGATTCTTAAAACTGGATAAGCTCACTGGAATGTGGGCAGGTAAAGAGGAGGTTTCCGGGGATGGAGTAAAATGGGGAGTGGTATCATATGAACACCTATACAGTTTTGGTTCTTTTACCATGGAAGGAAACTATCAGTGCTTTTCCGATGGAACAGTCGTTGATCCAATGCTGAGGAAATTTTATGTCTCCGTCCTGTATATTAATCCATCTGGAAATGTTTTCGGAGGGCTCTCAGGTGGAGGCCTTCTTCTGGGAGATGAAAACGTTAAGTTACTCAGGGTACACGAATTTGGGCCTCTTGATAACAACGTGAGCACTTTCGCTTTTCTCGATGGAAATGTCTACATGGGTGGAAACTCTAACATTAGCAATCTGGCCTCGAACAGGAAGGGAATAAGCTGTTTTAATACCACGGAAAATACATGGCAGTATTTTGAAAGCGAGTTCACTCTTGAAATAAGGAATGGTATTATAAACAAGATAAGTGTAAACCCGGACTTCATGGCTGTAGGTACATCACAGGGGGTTGCCCTGTATAACTTCAAAAAAGGCTTCTGGCAGCTTAGAAATGTCGATAGATTTCTCCCGAGTAACAATGTTACATCCATAGCTCTGAACGATACCCTATTATTTGCTGGAACTGATTATGGTCTGCTCGTTTTCAGCATCCCGGAGTTTGTCCCTGTACATAAAACGTCTATTCTCCCTGTTTATACAAGAGTTAACGATATGGTCTTTTCAGGTGATACTCTGTGGGTCGCTACAAACAACGGATTGTATGCGATAGAAGACTATGGGGAAAAAATCCATCATTTCGACATGTATCTTACAAAAATAGACCCTGCAGAACCGGTGGCCTTTAGTGTGAACGCAATAGAAGTTGGAGACCACGGCATCATATTCAGTAAAAGAAACAGCCTGTGCCAGTATGATTTCAGGAATGGAAAACTCCTTGAACTCTCGGACATCGCTGAGATAAAAAACAAGTACATTTTCGATATCAAAAGTAATGGCAATTACATCTGCGTTGGCACCAACGACGGTGCTTTCCTTATAAGAATCAATGACGGATATTATGAACATCTGACAATGGCCGATGGTCTGGGTGGAATAGCAGTATATGAGGTAGACTTCTATAAAGATTATCTGTGGTTTGCAACCGATGGGGGGTTAACAAAATTTAGATGGAGGAAGTATTATGAATAGAATACTCCTTGGTTTGCTTCTGTTTTTTATTTTTATCGAGGGATATTCTCAGGATAAAACCGATTTCCGATATTACAATCCCGAATCTGAAGCACCGTTTTTTTACTACGACGTTATTTACTATCCACGGGAAACACGGGATTCGGTGGACATAGAGATAATCATAAAAGTTCCCTTCGGGGCTATTCAGTTCATAAAAGAAGGGGACACCTTTGTGGGCAAATACGAGATAAATATCCTTCTGCTGGACGAAGAAGACGTACAGGTCGCATCCAAAATATGGACTCAGGAAATAAGAACTCACAACTATGATGAGACAAATTCACTCGATTACTTTGATGTTAGCACTCTAACCCTCCGGGAAGAACCCTCAGACTACTTGCTCACCATAGGGATTATGGACCTGGAAACGAAAAAAAGTAGCTTCCGCAAAAAAACTCTCAAACTGAAAAACTTTTACGATAAAAGACTTACAATAAGCAAGTTATTTATTGTTGATAAAATTATCCGGAAAGACTCAACCACTGTGGAATTCGTCCCATCGGTTGAAAATGTTGTCTCTGATGACAAACCTTTCTTCTATATTGGCTTTGTCATCTTATCCGACGGCGGGCAAGGAGAAATACAATATGAAATTCGGGATATGGCAAACAGGCTGGTTCAGGAAAGAACCTACAAAAAAGAATTCAAAAAGGGATCTGCCCAGGAACTAATAAAGCTTTCAAGGAAAGATCTGGGATTCAACAGATACAAACTAAATTTGAAAGTGAGCATAGGAAATGAAGAAGTAACGCGCAGCCTTGTCTTTAAGGTAAGATGGTATGGCATGACAAAATTTATTGATAACCTCGATGAAGCTATTGAACAGCTGAGATACATTGCCTCTCCAAAAGTTCTTCGGGAAATGAAAAAAGGAACAGAAAAGGAAAAAAAAGAAAAATTCCTGAAATTTTGGGCAGCAATGGACCCAAGCCCCGGTACCGAAAGAAATGAGCTAATGGAAGAATACTACAAAAGGGTAAAATATGCAAATGAACACTTTTCTGGATTCCTTCCCGGATGGAAAACTGACATGGGTATGATATTTATACTCTTTGGCCCACCAAATGACATCGAGAAACATCCATTTGAAATAAATACAAAACCCTATGAAATATGGTATTATTACGACATAAACAGAACCTTCGTATTTGTCGATGAAACAGGGTTTGGAGACTATAGACTCATTTCGCCTTTATATGATATTCCCGGTATGTATTAACGTTTAAACAAAACAAACCCCAGGTTCTCAAGTAAAAAACGGAGGGCTACCATGAAATCCTACACCAAATACGTTACAGTAAACACTCCCACAAGGCGGGCTTTCATCAATATCACTCCTGTAGTAGAAAAAGCGGTAGAAGAAAGCGGAATCAAAGAAGGTCTTTGCCTCGTGAATACAAAGCATATTTGGTTTATACTTATACGAACAGAAAGAAACTTAATTATTCTCATGTTTGACTTTATTT
>QNCQ01000070.1 GCA_003645825.1 Fidelibacterota bacterium | reverse complement strand
GTTAGCATCGGCGATTTAAGGGTTAACAGTACTCTATTGTTAGATGGTGTGAAGTTCTATTTTGACAATCAATCATGGTTGTTAGTTAAGCATTCGAACTATCCTGGAATTGTGGAGATTTGTTCCGGTGGGCAGGATGAAGAAGTGGTATGCAAATTGCTCGATTACGGAAAAAGGATTTTTGAGGAGTATGAAATTGTTAAATTTCATATTCCAGTCAGGAATGTATTCTATTAGATGTAAGATTCCTTAATTTGTAGGGGGATTTTTGGTGGCGTTAGCGATGAGGAGAATAGAAGTTGATTTAAGAAGTGATACGGTTACAAAGCCCACTCCCGGGATGAGGAGAGCGATGTGCGAAGCTGAGGTGGGCGATGATGTACTTGGCGATGACCCCACTGTCAATAAACTTCAGGCGATGATAGCTGAGATGGCAGGAAAAGAGGCTGCTTTATTTGTGCCGAGTGGTACTATGTCAAATCAGATAGCTATTAAGGTCCACACCCAACCTGGTGATGAAGTGATTTGTGAGAGAGATTGTCATATTTTTAATTATGAGTGTGGAGCTCCTGCGCTGGTTTCGTCTGTACAGCTTATGCCGGTTTCCGGTTATAGGGGTATAATGGATGTTGATGAGGTGAGGAGAGCAATCAGGGTTCCTAATATACATCACCCCCGTAGTAGGTTGATAGTAGTGGAAAATACTCATAATCGGGCAGGGGGCACTATCTATCCCATTGAGGAGATAAAAAGGATTTACAAGGTTGCAAAAGAATATGGATTAAAACTTCACCTGGATGGAGCAAGATTGTGGAATGCTCATGTCGAAACAGGGATATCAATAAGGGAATACTCGAGCTACTTTGATACAGTTAGTTTGTGTTTCTCAAAGGGTCTTGGTGCTCCTGTAGGTTCAATACTGGTGGGGGATAAAGAGGTAATTGATATGGCAAAAAGAGTGAGGAAGTTTCTCGGTGGAGGAATGCGTCAGGCAGGGATTCTTGCATCAGCATGCATCTATGCAGTAGGGCACCACATTTCTAGGCTTAAAGAGGATCATGCAAATGCTAAAAAGCTTGCTATAGGGGTAAATGAAATTGATGGTCTGAATGTGGATATGGAAGCTGTTCAAACTAATATTGTTATGATTGATATTGAAAGGGAGGACATTGATGCATATAAACTGTGCGATATGTTGTTAGAGCGAGGGATTGGGATGTTACCTGTTAGGGAAAAGAGAGTAAGGGCTGTGACAAATTTGAATGTTTCCGAAGCGGATATAGATAGAACTATAGATGTGTTAAATGAGGTTTTTTCCTGATTATGAAGATAGTTCTTGTAGGGGTTGGTGAGGTAGGGTATTATCTTGCTAAAAAGCTTATTCAGGAAAACCATGATCTCTATCTGATAGATGTTGATCCCGAAAAAGTGAAAAGAGCTTCAGAAACCCTTGACGCTATTGTTGTGCAGGGGAGTGGTTCGAGTCAAGGGGTATTGGAAAAGGTTGGTGTGAGGGAAGCGGACATACTGGTCGCTGCCAGTTCTGTAGATGAGGTTAATATTGTATCGTGTCTAATAGGGAAAGAGTTGGGAGTTAAGAATGTTGTAGCCCGAGTCAGGCGCAGGGAATATATAGAGAAGGATTCGGTGCTACTCAGGGAAAAATATGGGATTGATCTGATAGTACATCCAGAGAAAGCAGCGTCAGAGGAGATAATCAGATTAATACAGTATCCATCTGCTTCAAAAATCGTTGATTTTGGCGGGGGTAAGTTGCTTGTGGCTGCTGTTAAGCTGGGCAAGCGAAGTAAAATTGTTAACAAAACCCTTCGAGAAGTTACTCAAGAAGTTAACAATGTATTTCTTTGCTTGTGTATAGAAAGGAATGGTGGTACAATCATTCCTCGTGGCGATGATAGATATATGGAGGGGGATACGGTTTATTTGATAACCAATGCCAAGAGTCTAAAGTTGGTATTAAAGTCGATTGTTCCGGGATTCCGTGAGCAACAGAATATCATGATATATGGAGCAAGTAACATAGGAAAAATGGTTGCGGAGGTTCTTTCAGAGGATTTGAATGTTAAGCTTATCGAAGGTAATAGAGATGAGGCTGTGCATGCTTCTGAAGAGCTTCGGGATACTCTTATTCTCCAGGGAAAAGGAACTGATATAGACCTTTTGCTTTCAGAGCAAGTGGAACATATGGATAGTTTTGTTGCTGTTTCAGATAATGAGGAAACAAATCTTCTTTCTGCGTTACTTGCTAAGTATCTCGGGGTAAAACGAACCCTGATTCATGTGAATACAAATGAATATGTTCCTATAATAAATAAACTTGGGGTGGATGCTGTTGTAAGTAAGCATCTCTCAACGGTGAATGCTATAATGAAATTTATTAGAAGGGGGAGGATTATTTCCGTATCATTGTTTGAGGGAATAGATGCTGAAGCTATTGAGCTGGTTCCCAAAAGAGGAAGTTACATTACAAGGAAACCGTTGAAAGATCTGGCCCTTCCACGAAACATAATAATTGGAGCAATTTTGCGTAACAATGAAGTTATTATTCCACGGGGAGACACTGTTGTTGAACCTGATGATAACGTTGTGGTTTTTGCTAGACCAGAGCATATTAAAAAGGTTGAAAAATTTTTTAATTGACAATGTGACAACAAAATTTTTGCTAATTTGTCAAAGCTCTGAGGTTGGTTAACTATGAGAGTTTTTCCTGTTGTGTTCGTATTCGTATTAAATTTTACTTTCGCCGGGGTAATTCCTCAAGATACCACCGTTGTGGACACATCTGCTGTGAGGAATGGATCCGAGGAGAAAATTCCCGTTGCCGTTATGGACCTGGATGCCAATAATGTGGGAGAGTCCGAGGCAAAAGCTCTCTCGGATAGACTGAGGATTGAGATTTTCCGGGTTGGGAAGTTTGAGGTTATGGAGAGGCAGAGAATGCAGGATATATTGAATGAAATGAAATTCCAGTTGTCGGGTACTACCACAGATGCCGATGCAATTCAAATAGGGAAGATGATTGGAGTAAAAAAAATTGTGGCTGGATCCATAGGAAAAGTAGGGGGCATTTATACTTTGAGTGTCAGATTAATAGATATAGAAACCGGGAAAATAGAGAAAACCTCTGCGGTGGATGTATATGGAACAGTTACAACTGTTTTGCAAATTGCTATACCAATTGTGGCTCAGGATATCTGTGGAAAGTCCAGAAAAGAAGCCTTTGGAATGCTCTGTGTAGATTCAGAGCCAAGAGGTGTAGAAGTGTATATAAACGAAGCTTACAAGGGGGAGACTCCTGTAAATCTAACGCTGAGTCCTGGGAGGAACTATAAGCTTACCCTTCTTAGAGAGGGATATAAAAAAGCAGAGAGGGCTGTTTTTCTTGCCAAGAATCAAATCCTTGAGTTGAGGATTGCTCTTGAAAAGGTGCCTGTCGAGGAGAAGATTGTGCCTCAACCAGTTCAGAGACCTGTGGTGGAACGGTCCGATAAATCTTACGATAAAGGATTTAAGGTTTGTTATACCCTAATGAATGACTATAGATATATAAACAGATTTATTGAGGATGTGAATAGAATTGCGAGCACTGAAAAACTTTTCAAAGAAAAGATTGAGCACTTTGAGTTTCCAGAAGTGACTTCTTTCAGCGGAGTAGAGTTTTTTAATGTGGATAGGGATGGTTCCTTTGATTTTGGGATAGGGATATTCAGAGCTGATATTGTTGACTGGCTCAATAGCCTGATGGGAGAGGAAAAAGAAAAAGATGAATACAAAATGGAAATATGGAATCCCCGATTGACTTTTAATATTTGTGTGTCGCCTATAAGATATATTTTATTTTATCCGTACTTTAACCTTGGGGTGGGTTATAATGTGTTAATTGTAAATGTAAGGAGAGGAAATACTTCCCTTGGAGGACCGACCTATCAATCGTGGGGTGTGACATACGGTCTAGGATTTGAAATCAGGCCTATAAAGCTTTTCGGTATGGCAGTGGAATGGAACAGGAGAAAGATGAACATGAAAATAATGGATATAAACAAGATTACTCGCAGATTTGAGGAGAGAGGATTTAAATCACTTGATATTTCCGGTGACCATATAAGCGTATCAGTTGTGTTTTACTATTGAGAACACGAGAAATTTTAAATATATGTTGCTATATATTTTTAAAACTCTTAACTTACCGACTGGTAAGTAAGTTTGAGGTTGAAATGGAAAATGTATGTTGTACAAAAGATAGGATTATTGATATTGCAATAGAGATGTTTGCTAAGAAAGGTTATGAAAATGTATCAATGAATGAAATCGCAAAAGAAGTTGGTATTTCTAAGCCTGCCATTTACTACTATTTTGAAAGTAAAGAGAAGTTATTTATCGAAATGATGAATGTCGTTACGGAAAAGTTTTTGAATAGTATCGAAGAGGTGTTTGAAAAAGATGTACCGCCTGAACAAAAGTTGCTCAATATGATTGAAACAATGTTTGAGAAAACGAAGGAAAAACCAAAAATATTCAGGATAATTCATGGCTTGAATATTGAAGATACGAAAGCAGAATTTGTCTTAAAGTTCAAGGATAGGTTTAGATTTATCAGGGAAAATTTAAGAAAAATAATTATTGAAGGTAAAAATTCTGGAAAATTCAGGCAGGACATAGATCCTGAAGTATTTATACCGTGTTTTAACGGGTCCATAAGCTTGCATGTCATCAGATACATTAAGGGGGACGATATTGATTTGAGTAGAGAAAGAGCAAGAAAAGTATGGGACTTATTTTTAAAGGGGTTACTTACCAAGCAGGAGGAATAGATATGGTGCGTAAGAATTTAGTTGCCACAGTTGTGCTATTTGGGTTAATCCAGCTGAATGCCCAGGATATTGAATTAACCCTTGAAAGAGCAAAAGCTATAGCCTTGGAAAATAATCAGGAAATTCAGATGGCAAGGAAGGAAGTTGAAAAAGCAAGGTATATGCTTGTGGAAGCAAGAGGTAATTTCTTTCCGTCAATCTCTGCATTTTCATCCTTTCAGCATGCCTGGGAGTTACCAACAGTGATTATGAATAACCCGTTTTATGATCCCATAAGAAATCCAAACAAGAAATTGTATTTTAAAATGGGAACTGAAAACAATCTGGTATATGGGTTTAATCTGCAATTGCCAATTTTCACTGGTGGCTCAATATATAATGGGTATAAAATAGCCAAGATTAGTTATGAAATTGCTGAAGCACAATTGAAGTCTAAAGAACAGGAAGTTTTATCTAACGTTATAACCGCATATTACAATGTATTGTTTATGCGTTCAATGTTAAAAGTTACTACTGAAGCATTAGAAGCTGCTGAGGAAAATTACCGACAGGTGAAAAAGTTCTATGAAGTCGGTAAAGCTTCTGAATTTGATCTTATACGAGCAGAGGTTCAGGTTGCTAATTATAAACCTCAATTGCTTTCTATTAAAAATCAGGTAAAGCTTTCCGAGGATCGCTTAAAAATTTTGCTTAATCTTGATGAGGAGGTTGGGATAACATATATGGATAGTTTGATCTTTGAGGGAACTGAATATCTTAACAAAGATCTAGATACTCTCATAAATATAGCCATTGAAAATAGAGCAGATGTAAAACTCTTGAAATTGCAAAAGGAAATACTCAATCGACAGGTAAAATTATCGATATCATCTTTAATGCCAACGGTAGCCTTTACGACTAATTTACAGTACCAGGGACAGAAGGATGATTTGGATTTTACATCAGAAGATTTCTTTAAGTCTTTTAACTCATCTGTGAGTATTAGTATACCTTTGTTTACTGGTTTCAGAAATTATGCAAAGATTCAGCAAAAAAAGATTGAAGTAAAAAGATTTGATAATCAAATGGAGTCTTTTATTAGAGCTATTAAACTTGAGGTTAAGACCGCGTGGATGACTTTAAAAGAAGCCGCTCAAAATCTTGAGACTCAACAAACGATTCTTGAGCAGGCAAAGGAATCCTACAGGCTCGCTAATTTAATGTATAAAGAGGGAATGAATACGCAGCTAGATGTTATTAACGCACAGATAGCTTTAAATCAATCAAAAATGAATTATCAAAGGTATCTTCTGGAATATAATACTGCTCTTGTAAAATTGTTAAAAGCATTAAATCAGCTATAATAGTAGGGAGGATGTGTGATGAAGGTCAAGAGTTTGATTTACATTCTGGCAACCGCCGGACTTTTAGTCATTGGGTTGAATTGTGGCGGACCTGATAGAGAATCGGCAAAGAAAAAAGGAAACGTTATTCCTGTTAGGGTTATGAAAGTTGAGCGAGGGAATATTGTAAAAACTCTGGATTATCTTGGGGATATCAAAGGATTGAAAGAAATAAAAATCTATTCCGTGTTATCTGCAAAATTATTAAAGATAAATCATGATGTTGGCAGTTTTGTAAAAGCCGGGGATACTATCGGAATTGTTGATAATGACAGGTTAAAACAGATGGTTGAACAGGCAGAAGCAGCTTTAAAGTCAGCGAAGGCACAATACAAAAATGTCCTTACAGAGTGGGAAAGAATAAAGAATTTATACGAAAATAATGCCATTAGTAAATCACAATATGATGCTGTAAATGCCCAGAAAGAAACTGCTGAAGCTGGGGCAAGACAGGCGGAGGCTAATTATAAAACAGCGTTGAAGCAGTTGAAGGATAGTTATCTTGTATCTCCTATAAATGGGATTGTATCTGACAGATTCTATGATGTTGGAGATATGTGTACTCCACAAATGCCAGTTTTTACGGTTGTTGATATGGATACTGTAAAGATAGAAATACAGGTTCCGGATAATGAAGTGTCACTTATGAAAGAGGGGCTTGAGGCATTGATTTCTGTGGATGCGTATCCTGATACTATGTTTAAGGGCAGTGTGTATAAGGTATATCCTACAATTAATCCTGCTACAAGGACTACAACGGTGGAAATCAGAATCCCGAATAAGAATCATTTGCTCAAGCCTGGGATGTTTGCAAGAGTGAAAGTAATGGTTGAAAAGAAAAATAACGTGTTAGTAATCCCAAGAAAGGCAATATTGGAGAGAACGGAACTTGATCTCTCAAGCGGAGAAATTACCACAAGTAGGGTGAAAATTGATAGATATGTCTTTGTTGTAAATGGTAGTGTAGCGCATAAGCGAAAAATAAAGACTGGAATTGAGAATGACAATTTTGTTGAAGTTACTGATGGTTTAAAAAAAGGTGAGCTTCTTGTTGTTATAGGGCGGCAATTTGTATCCGATTCAAGCAGAGTGGAAATAATTGAGTGAGGTGAGCCATGTTTATATCGAAGCTTGCGATAAAAAGAGGTGTTACTTTTACAATGATTTATTTGATCCTCGTTGGTTTTGGTATTTTCGGGCTTTCGCAATTAAAACTTGATCTATATCCGAACGTTCAGTTCCCGGTAATTGCGGTTTTTTCCACATATCAGGGAGTTGGGCCCGAGGATATTGAAAACTCGCTGACAAGACCGCTTGAGAGGGCAATTATATCTGTGGAAAATATTAAACATGTAACGAGTTACTCAATGGCGGGAAACAGTGTCTTGATACTGGAGTTCGATTGGGGTACTGATATGAAAAAAGCGGAAAATGATGTGCGGAAAAGTATTGATCTGGTGAGAGATTATCTCCCTGATGAAGCATCTGACCCAGTAGCATTTGCTTTTGATCCTTCTTTAATGCCAATAATGTTTGTAACGTTGAGTTCTGAAAAGTTGGGGGATGTTGAATTAAAAGAAATTGCTGAAGATCAAATAACACCAAGAATAGAAAGAATACCGGGTGTAGCTGCTGCTGATATCAGAGGCGGTATGGAAAGAGAAATTAAAATTCTATTTAATCCTGTAAAGATGGCAGCTCTTGGAATATCTGTACAGAATTTAATTCAAAAGCTGCAACTGGAAAATTTGCAAATACCAGCTGGAATAATTGATAATAAGGAGCAGGAATTTACGGTTAGAGCTTATGGTGAATATACAAATATTAAACAAATTGAGAATACGGTTGTTGGATATAAAAATAGAGAACCTATTTACCTGAAAGAAATTGCCAGTGTAGTTGATGGTTATAAAGAAAAAAGGGACGTTGTTCGAAATAATGGAAAAAATGCTGTTACTATTGTTATAAGAAAGCAATCGGATGCTAATAC
>QNCQ01000069.1 GCA_003645825.1 Fidelibacterota bacterium | reverse complement strand
GAGTACAGTACTTCCCTATCTTTGCTCCCTTTTGGATATGCGAAAAATGCCAGATTTTTGTTCCCTCTCCGATTTCAACATTTTCATCCACATAACTGGACTCGTGGACAAAATATTTTTTCTCTTCCTTCACAACCAATCACCTCCTAAACTCGGTTAAAAAATTCCAGGATCTTGTCAACAACATAATTCTGTTGTTCTTCGGTCAACCCTGGAAAAACGGGAATGGCAAGCGAATGTTCCGCAACAAATTCAGATATTGGGAAATCTCCCTTCTTATACCCAAGATATCTGAAACACTCCTGCAAATGAAAGGGAACCGGATAATATACCTCACATCCTATCCCACTTTCCAGCAAAAATTTCCTCAACTCGTCCCTTTTTTCGGGAACAAGGATCACATACTGATTAAAAATGTGGCAATCAAAATCATAAGCCACTGATGGAGTTTCTATCAAGGTATTTTCGAACTTTCTATTATAATATTCTGCATTCTTCTGTCTTGCTTTATGCCATTCTTCCAGTTTTTTCAGTTTAACAAGAAGGATTGCTGCCTGAATCTCGTCAAGCCTAAAATTCCCGCCAACTATAGAATGGTAATATTTCGGATACGCACCGTGATTCCTTATCCTTCTTATCTTATCAGCCAGAGAAGCATCTCTCGTTGTAATCATTCCACCATCACCCATACATCCCAGATTCTTACTCGGGAAAAAAGAAAAACACCCTGCAATGCCCATAGAACCCGCCTTTTTAACCCCACTTTTCGAAGGGTACCTCGCCCCAATAGCCTGAGCTGCATCCTCTATAACAGGCACACCATACCTGCCAGCTATCTCCAGAATTCTATCCATATCAGCACACTGACCAAACAGATGAACCGCTATTACCGCTTTTACTTTCTTCACCTCTTTCTGATTCTTTCTAAACCACTCGTCTAAACTATTCGGAGAAAGGTTGAAGGTCTTTCTATCAATGTCTACAAAAACGGGAGTTGCGGATAATCTCACTATCGCTCCAGCGGTCGCAAAAAAAGAATAAGGAGTGGTAATAACAACATCACCATTACCTACCCCAAGAGCCATCAGAGATGCCAGCAACGCATCTGTACCGGATGAAACACCGATGGCATAGTCAGTCTGACAATATTCAGCGATTTGTTCTTCAAGCTTCGAAACGTTTGAACCCATTATATATCTGGTGGAATCTACAACATCTTCAATTGCTTTCAATATTTCATCTCTTATACCTTCCAGCTGAAACCTCAAATCAAGCAATGGAACTTTCACTTTTCCTCCTTTCCGAACTCCTGCCACACAATTTACGACCCTCAAAAAACACACCACATCTCCCGGTGCTTATTTCCATCTCCGTCTAGTAAAACATCAGCGTTGCTATCACCACAACAAAAATCCCAACAGAGACATTCATTATAATCCCACTTTTTAAAAAATCTTTAAATTTATATCCACCGGGCCCATAAACTATCAAGTTTGTCTGATATCCAATCGGAGTAGCAAAGCTTGCTGACGCTCCAATAGCAAGTACGAGCATAAAAGGCCTGGGATCCACTCCCGAAAAAGTAGCAGCTGAGTAAGCCACAGGGAACATTATTGCTGCTGCAGCATTATTTGTAATCAATTCAGTATAAACGCTTGCAAGAAAATAGATCCCAGCCAATATCCCAACAGTCCCAAACATACTCAGCCCCCCAATAACTCCCTTCGCAATAATTCCCGCTAGCCCGGAGTTTTCTACTGCTCTACCTATTCCGAAAGAACATGCTATTACAAGGAGAACATTCAAATCAATTGAATCCCGTGCCTTTTCAGGGCTTACTATGCCCAAAACCACCATTAAAATTGCCGCGAGTGCCGCTGCTAAAAGTATAGGCAAAATTTTCAACGTTGCAACCACAATCATTGCTGCAAATATAGCTATCGCAAGGATAGTTTTCCATCTTGGCTTTGAGTAAACTTCAACGCTTTTAGAAACAAGTGAAAAATCGCTTCTGTTATACCACTTTTTGTCAAACCCATCCTTAGCCAGAAGCAGAAGTGTATCCCCGGGTTTTATAACTATATCCCCAACTTTTTTCCTAACCCTCTCACCACTTCTATGAATTGCAAGAATTACTGCATCATATACTTTCCTGAAGTTACTCTCCCTGACATTCTTGCCAACAAGACCCGATGAACTCGACACCACAGCCTCGTATAATTTAACTCTATCAGAATCATAATTAGACAGATCAAATTCTGAGTCCTTAACAACCTCCAGACCGGGCACCCGTTGCAATTCCACAATGGTTTCCGGCAACCCTGTGAAAAACAATCTATCACCCACTAAAATTCTCTCATCAGGTGATACAGGTGCTATGATCTCACCAGCTCTTTCTACCTGAAAAAGGAACAGTCCTTTCAAATGCCTTAAACCAGCCTGGGTTATAGTTTTGCCAATGTAAGGATATTCCCTGGTAACTTTCATCTCCGCCACAAACTCACGGGTATTTTCTCCAAGCTCCTGTATAATGTCCCTTCTATCAGGAAGAAGCTTCGCTCCTAAAAAACTCATAAGCAGTATGCCGAAAACAGCAACCGGAAGCCCCAGTTTGGTTATTTCAAAAAATCCGAACCCTTCCATACCCTTCTGAATCATCATGCCATGGACTACCAGGTTTGTGCTCGTCCCAATAAGGGTACATATTCCACCAAGTATAGCTGCATAAGAAACAGGTATCAGTAACTTCGATGGGGCTATTCCATTCAAACGAGCCCATTTCTTTACAATCGGAACAAGAGCCGCTACCACCGGCGTATTATTGACAAAGGCAGATACAAAAGAAATAGGAAACATAAGCTTCAGATACGACAGTGCACTCTGTTTTCTGCTGCCTCTCAGAAAAAAAGATACAAGCCCCTCCATAATTTCCGAGCTCTGTAAAGAAGCACTCACAACGTACAGAATAGCAACCGTCAACATCCCCGAATTGGAAAACCCTGAAAATGCTTCTTGCAGATCTATTACTCCACCAAGCGTAAGCAGAATTAAAGCAGAAAAAACAACGAAAGCCGGTTTTACAAACTCCTTTACCAACGCCAGTGTCATCAAAACCAGAACAACGCCTGTATAAATCAATCCAAAACTCATGACAACAATCTAATCAAAATTTATAATCCCACTGTTTTCAAGATATTTAATTATGGTATCCACAGACTCTTCTACTGAAAGTTTATCAGTTTCCAGAATTATCTCCGGGTTCTCAGGTTCCTCATATGGAGCCGAAATACCTGTAAATTCCTTTATTTCCCCCCTCCGAGCTTTTTTATAAAGCCCCTTTGGGTCTCTCTTTTCACACACCTCAAGCGGAGCCTTAACATAAATCTCGATAAACTCTCCATCCTCCAGAAGCTTCCGCGCTCTTTCCCTATCCTTCTTGTAAGGAGAAATAAACGAAGTAATGGCTATAAAACCAGCGTCGGCAAACAGTTTCGCAACCTCACCAATCCTTCGTATATTTTCCTCTCTATCCTCAGGCGAAAATCCAAGATCTTTATTCAGGCCATGCCTGATGTTATCACCATCCAGGATGTACACATTACAACCCATTTCAAATAACTTCCTCTGCAATTCCGTAGCAATTGTAGACTTTCCACTACCAGAAAGGCCTGTCAACCATACAACCACTCCTTTATGCCCATTTCTTTTTTCTCTGTCCACCTTGGTTATTTTCGTGTCATGCCAGATAAGAACTTTTTCTTCGTTTATCTTCTTCTTTCTATAATAATCCCTCAGTATATCTGCTATAGGTTTTCTCATTACTCTCTCATCCACCTCTTCCCCAGATTGTAATTTTCTTCTTAATTCCTTCCCCGATATCGAAATTACGGTATACCCTTCATCTTTGTATTCATCTACAAGGCCAACTCTCCCGAGTTCCTTAAAATAAGCAGCATATCCAACCTTAAAAGGTTTTATCTCCAGTTTTCCCTTGAGCTTCTCAAACTTTTCCTGTGCCTCAAAATCGCCCCAGATAGGCGTTCCATCATCAAATGGAGCATCTGCATGTTTCCTGCCTATTATAATATCTGTAAAGCCATAATTCTGCCTATAAATTGCATGCATTATAGCTTCTTTTGGACCGGCGTAGAACATCTTCATATCCATAGCTATCAGAACAACCCTCTCAACCAACTCACATCCGATTTCCCTCCACAAACTCTCATCTCTATCTCCATATCCTAGCAAGTTTTTCTCCAGCAATACAACATATGTTTTCATTCTTACATCGGCTGGAACATCATCCTTTTTCGTTGCACCAACAAGAGGATTAAGAGCGGCACCAACAAAAAAACCTTCGCGCGAGAGCCTCTCAAGCGCATAGACAATTGTATATTCATGAGCTCTGTGAAGAGCGTTTCTCGTCTGAAACGCTACTATACGTTCCCATCCTCTTTTTGCGAACAGGTTTCTGGTTTCCACGGGTGGCATAAGGTACCTGTCATATCCGGTAAGCTTTTTTCTATGAAAAGCCCATATCTTACCACCTATTAGATAATCTCTATCATCCTCATTAAAAATCCTAGCACCCGGGTGGTCTTCTCTCTCAGTGCCGTATACAATTGTGTTATATCTCTTCTTATCAAAATAGAATATATCCTCAATGTTCAAAAGTCCAAGAAGCTCTCCATCATCTGTTTCCACAAGCACGGTCTCTCCGTCTACAAAATTGTCAGCATCCTTTCTATGCACAGGAAAAGATATGGGTATTGTCCAGGCATACTTTTCACCACTTCTTATTATAACCTCCTCCTCCAGAACCCTATCAAACTCCTCAGACACCATGGGCCCCTCCAGAGGAGACAGAACCCCATCAGCAATTCGATAAAATACAGAAACATCCGCTTCCGAAATCCTGTAAACCTTAAAGTCCCCTCTGTTCCTCAGGATATAATCTTTCTCGGTATCTGGTAGAAACCTGTTAATAAGCCCACAACCTCCATGTGGCTCCGGTAACGACATCGAACCCCTCCATTGAATTTTCTATAACAGCTTGCTATCAAATCTATTTGTAACTTCCCTTAAAAAGTTATAACAAAACCCGGGCAAAAACGGATTTAACTAATATGCCCTCGTTTCTCTCTTTTTTCTTTTGGCCCGCTTCTTCTTCCTGTGACCATCTCCATAGTAATAGTAGTAATGGTAGTAATAGTAGTATGACCCATATCCACCAGATACACTCACCCCGTTAAGCACAGCTCCCAGAACATTACATTTCACATGAGATAGTAATTCCACTGCCCTCTGAAGGGCTCGCGCATCGGTTTTATTAGCTCTGACCACAAGCAATATTCCATCAGTTACTGTAGAAAGAATGGTAGCATCTGTAACAGCTATAACAGGAGGAGAATCAAAAAGAACCACATCATATTTCTCTCTGAGCTCACCAAGGATAGAAGATAACTTATAAGAAGCAAGTAATTCTGAAGGATTAGGAGGTATCTCTCCACAAGTGATAATTGATAAATTATCTATCTCCGTCTTCTTCACCACATCATCAATAGCATGACTACCTATTATCGCGTGAGTAAGCCCCGGATCTCTCTGCATATCAAATACTTTATGTAATATTGGCTTCCTCAAATCGGCATCTATGAGAACAGTCTTTTTCCCAAGATTGGCAAAGGTTATGGCCAGATTGGCCACCGTAGTTGACTTACCTTCTCCTGGACCTGCACTTGATATTACAAGAGTTTTAATAGGCTTATCAGGGCTTGAAAACTGGATATTGGTTCTCAGTGTCCTGTACGCCTCAGCGACAGATGATTTTGGATCGTAATGAGTTACCAGCCTTGCCTTAAGCGGTTCTTCAGACTCAGGATCCCTGCTGATCTTCTGAAATCTCTCAAGAGCAGTCTTAACATCAATCTCAGGAACTATTGCCACCGCCGACAATCCATACGACTGTAACTCCTCAGCGGTCTTTACAGACCTATCAAAATACTCTCTAACAAATGCAATCCCTACTCCCAGAAACAATCCAACAAGCAGCCCAAGTATCAGATTCAGCCTTTTATTAGGCTTCACCGGTTCCTCAGGAGGGATAGCCGGATCTACAATCCTGACATTACTCATCTTACTTGCTTCAGAAATCCTTGACTCCTGATATTTCGTCTTAAGCAACATATAGAGCTTATCATTTACCTGCCTTTCTCTATCAAGGCGAGCATATTTCAAACTCTTGGCAGGCAAACTGTTAAATTCCTTGGTATATTTTTCAACCAGCTTCTTGTATTCATTTGCCTTCGTTTCTAACTCTATAACAGCAACTTGATTGAAAAGCACATCCTTTAAAAGATCCATTGATATCTTGGATTGGTCCTCAGGAGTTAAACCAAGATTGGTCATTTTCTGCGCTTCAATAACCAATTTCTCTTTAAGCTGGTTTATTCTTCGATCATATTCTTTCAATGCCTCACTATCGGGCTCATAACCGTGTACCGTTATAGCTTTTACCTTTTCTGCTTCAACCTCAGCAATCGCCGCTTTCAACTGCTCTATCAGAGGATTGGAAATGTTCATCGCTTCCTGAACAATCCATTTTTCCCTCTCATTAAGGAGCTTCTGCTGATTTTTTAATTTGCCTTTCAAAACCTTAAGATTCGCAACAGTTGTATAGTACTCTGCCTCAAATGTCGTCAACTGATCTATTAAAGTCTTCGCCGCTTCATCAAGAGCAAAAACCCCTTCTTTTTCCTGAAATTCCTTTAACTTTTCCTCTGCTTTCGCCAGATCCTGCTCTATTTTCTTTAATTGCTCCTCAAGAAAATTTTTGGTTTCTACAACTTCACTTCTGTTAAACTCAAGATCCATTTCATAGTATTCCTGAGCAATCGTATTAGCTATGAGCGCAGCTTCGAAGGGATCGACAGAGTAAACTATAATCCTTATTGCCTCCGTTTCCCTTATAGGCTCCACTTTCATAGATTCATGGAGTTCTTTCACAAGTTCCCTGTCAAGAGTATCAACAGCCGGCTCAACAGGTTTTCCTGCAAATAGTCCCTTTAGAAAATCCTTAATTCCCCCGATAGCACCGGAAATATTTAACCCCCTCTTCTCATACTCTCTTGTACCGAGAATATATAGACTATCCGCATACGGCGATTCCTTTAGAGACTTAATTACCCTTCTCCCAAGGGCAAAACTCTTTAAAACTTCCACCTCATTATTTACTTTAAGATACTGACTCGGCATGAAAGGAGAGGTAAAAAGGCTTGCCTGTCCTGGAGTAGAAACAAGCATCACAAGTGCTCTTGCTTCATATTTAGGGGGGGCTGTAAAAGTAAAATAAACAGTGGAAGCAAGCACAATCAATACGATAGAAATAATCAACCACCTATTTTTATACAAAACTCTCAGATAATCCTGAAGATTTACCTCTTTCTCTTCAAAATCACCTTGAGTTCTTAGGTTCATCCCATTGTTGTTCATATCATCCCCTTCAAGAGCTCTTCAATGGAATCTTTACATTCATCCTCAAAAAGTAAAACAAACCAGATAATGTAAGTGTGACAAACCCCACACCATGAAGTATAATTGAAAATCCTTGAGCAACATCTCTTCCATAACCAAGGTATAACATCAGGCTAATCACTCCTGCATGAAAGGTACCTATATACCCGGGTGCTGAAGGTATTGATATAACAAGAGACGTCGTAAAAAACAATAAAATAATCTCCTCCAAGCCCATATGAAGATTATATGAAAGTCCCACCACATAAATCATAACTATACTGATAAACCAAACCAAAAACGAATAAAAAACAAGCCCTGCTTTATCCTTTACACCAGCAAGAGAATTCAACCCTACCAGTAAACTCTTTATTTTCTTCCGTATCCCAGTCTCCTTTCTGTCAAGCATAAGAATTAATCTAGTATAGTTCCTTTTGTTCATAAACAAATAAATATAGCTCAAAACCAGAAAAATTACAACTGATAAGAGAACTAAAACTCCCGCTTCATTTACCCAAGAAGGCAAATCCTTCACAACAAGCAGGGATATCCCCAAAACTATTACAAACACCAAAGTGTCAAGTATCCTCTCCATAATCACAGTTCCAAATATCGATACAGAAGATACTTTCTCAGAATTACCCAAAACAAGCGATCTCAGCACCTCCCCAAACCTGAACGGAAAGACATTGTTCCCAAAATAACAAACCATGGTGGCTGCAAACACCTTTTTTAACTTGATTTCCTTCACTTCATTCAGTATTAT
>QNCQ01000068.1 GCA_003645825.1 Fidelibacterota bacterium | reverse complement strand
CTCCAGGTGTAGTTCGAGCTATAAGAAAAATTTGGCTTAAGGAAAGATAGAATTTTCGGGTTAAATGTGAGATTATAACCTTCGGATACTCCTGTGATTCTTCCTGGTTTTAATTCTTGAATTGCTCGCAGCTTATCGTCTTTGAAATCTCGCAAATCACTCTTTATGCCTTTGTTAAAGAGAAAGTTGAGATTATCAAATATTTTGTATCCAAATTTGAAGTTCCTATTCAAACCGAATGAGTAGGTTGGCGGCGATTGAGTGCCAAATCTTTTTATTCTTTCTCCTCGTGCTTCTCCTGTTGAAATGGAAACAGCCATATTGCTTGGGGTATAGTAAAAGCGAGTATCTTTGATTGAGGCACCAATGAAAGGTATAGATTCTGCCCACTGGAAAATCTTAATGTAGTTTTCCCTTCCGAAGGGAATGCGATATGAAAAGGAAGCGTTATAGGACGTTGCTTTCGCTATTCTGGTGTGGATATCAGATTCTTCAGTAAAGGAAGCATTGAAATTGAGGTCCATCTGGTCTATAGTGTACTTTGTCAACCAGTAATCCGAGCTTTTTTTGTTGAACTTGGCACTCAAACCGTAGGCTCTCTTCCGGCTGATAATACTATCAGGTGGAGTATCACCCGTTAGTATGTCTCTACCGGGAAAATATTTTGGAATTGCTGTAAAATTGGAGTACGAAGCCGAGATAGGAAGATTTACCTGCCATTTGCGCGGCAGAAGCCTGCCAAGTTTGAATGTGCCGTTTATCTTGAAATTCCGAGTGGTATTCAGAGCTCTGGCATCGCTTAGCACCTGCTGCTCAACAGTATGGTAGTCGGCATCTTTTCTACTCACCTGCACACTAAACCCTGCAAGATCAGAAAGGTCGAATCGAATATTAGCTCTGTAAGCCAACGCAGGTTCTTTCCGTACTTCAGAGAGTCGTAGCTCGTCTATCCAAACCTCTCCAAATAAAGTTGATTCCAGGACATTCTTCGCCACGACCCGGTCTTTCGTAGCAGAAAAACTTTCATTTGCATTTATTAGACCAACCGTAAGGGTTTTAATTTTTGTTACCGTAGGTTCCCTATTTACTACTACCACCCGTCCCGTGTATCGACCATCTTTGACTTCCTTCCAGACTCGTTTTACGATATTACCCTCTTCATCCTTGTAGATCCAGAATTGTTTTATTCCATGTCCGTTATCCGGGAACTGTTCCTCAGATGAATAAGCTTTCAATTGTGTGATAAAGTCCAGATCAATATCCAGCTTGTTTCTGGGGTCCCACATTGTGCTTCCGGTGTTATCCGTGAAAATCGGTTGTCTATACTCATAGTAGTCCTCATTGTCGCCAAAGCGGATAAAAAATAGTAGCCCGGTAGTGTCATCTTTTGTGAACTGATAACCTGCACCGTTTCTTATATTGTACCCATGAATAAAAAGCCTCATTTTTTTATAATTAATAAAGGAAAGGTCTTCCCTTAGGTCTTTACGTGCGGCGCAGATATACCCTGGTTTCAGACCTTCCGGACCGTCAAACCAAAGTACTAAAGACTGCTCTTTCAGCCTAATATCGTTTATTCTGTCATATTCCCCTTCCACTCCACTGGGAGGTTTATATGTATCAACATTGTCTTCAGTGTTTATGACTTTTACAGCGAAGACATTTTCATTTCTGGTGAAAGGCTTACCCTCCCCGGATGCTACTCCAAGCTCTTCCCACTCATTGGAAACAAATTCGATTTTGGCTATCATAATGGTGTCAGGTTTACTAAACTCATCTACCCATATCCTGCAGGCCTTTATGTTTTGCCAAGTTATATTTCCCATGGGATTGGCTTTCTCAAAGTCCTTCAAAGGGATTCTGTACAACTTCCAGCCAGTCGGGACCCCATTGTCGAACACTGTTTGTCCCTCAACATATTTCTCGCCCCGTTCATCTAGATAAAATGAGACTGTGAAGTAATCGTTTCTATCATTTAGAGCAAAATCGCTATTCAGATCCTCTGTATCAGGTATCAAGCCACTTGCATCTTTGGAGTTTCCCTCTGCTCCGTTGATCTTTCTGTAGTCTGTCGAGCTTTCGCTCCATTTCCAATTGTCAGAATGAGGGTCTTCTGGATCTCGTTTATAAAACCTTAGAGAATCATCACCATATCGTAACGTATCACCAAAGCTGTTAACAATATATTCTTCTTCATCGGGAACGCCATCTATTCCTACATCTTCACCGGGATCCAGCGTTCCATTTCCAAACTGGAAACCGGAACCCTCTTCAGGTTTGTCCTCTTTATCCAGAATTCCGTTCCCATTTATATCCTCGCTGATTTCTCCAAGATCAATGTGAACTCTCCCATGGTCACCCTTTACCCATATTTCTATGAATTTCGTTTTTGACTGATCGTAGTAGCTAGGTGGGAATGAGTAGGTAATCCCACCCCATGCTCTCTCAGGTGGAACAACTCCATCGGCTACTGCTATTGACCAAAACGGATCGAACCCCAGTACTAGAATTTCTGTGATATCGGTTTGATTACGATAGCTCACATCCTTGTTCGGCCAGATCGATTTTGTTGGAACGCCACCGAAAGGGTTGTACCAATATAGAAAACCTCTTTCATTCTGCTTTTTCTCCAGAGGAGCAGAAGACATAACCCAGTATCGTCTGATTACTGGAGGAGACATGGTTCTTTTGGAACCTTCAAAATCGTCAACGAAGCCAACCCCGCTGAAGTCTCCTGTTTCTGGGTTATTTATGGTATTTGGGTTCGATACTATTCTCGCAAGCTCTCCTTCGATTCTGAAAGTGGAAGGCTTTTCTAGATTCAGCCCTGGAATATAGTTTAGAGTCTTATTGATGAAATGAAGATCTGTCGAAAACCTGCCGTTTATATCCCAGAGAAAATTTCTCATGGGCTCATACCCCAGCTCCACTTTGTCTTCCATGACGGATTTGGAATAGTAAAGGGTAGTCAATCCTATGAAAGATTTCTCGTTTATGTTGTATTCAGCCCTGGCACCAAGAATCGTTTTCTTATCAACCTGAAACAGCTCATTCGTTTCGTATGTAACTTTTAAATCGGCGTTGGGGTCAAGGGCTTCTGGTTTGAGTAGTGTGAGGGTGCCGGAAAAATAGTCTATGGTATAGTCTACACCTTTTCTCAGAGGTTGACCATTTAAGGTAACAGATTCACTCCCCTCTATAATCATGGGTTTTAGCATCAGGGTAGAACTTCTATTTTTATATTTAACGACAATCTGAAACTTTTTGTCTGCATATATATCATCGTAATCCATTCTGCTACTGTCGTACATTGCAGAGCAGCTATATTCCGGGCTTAGATTGGGATTCCTCTCCCCCGATTCGTCATTTTCTCCGTACTGGAAAGGACGGAGGAACGGAAACCAGAGTTCCCCCTGTTGCAAATTAAAAATAGCGGGTTTCTCGATATCGGCTATATCATCTGGGACAGGATTACCGTTCTTATCCATTATATCGAGCCCAAACTTTTGTAAAAAAGTTTGACCGTCTTCTGCTACCTCGTCCTCCTTCGTTTTCCCACGGGTATAAATTATCTTGAGTTCGAAGCCATCAGGGTTTATATTCACTGATCCTAGGTAATACACATTTTTAAATTCCAGATCCCAGCAAGGATGATTTGGCAACATGTTCTGAGGTTTTATCAGTTTTAAAACTATCCGAGAAGTATCTTCCGGGCTTCTATCCCAGTCTCCATACTCCTTTATGGTATTGGATTCACTATCAATGATCCTGTATGCAACAGCAATTATCTCATCATCACGAGCAGGAGATGAAAGCCTTATAAAACCCAAATTTCTATTTACCTCATAATCCTTCCCCTGTTCCAACAACTCAAACAATCTTTTTTCAGCAAGTTCAGGATATTGGGTAGTATCATTGGGGTCAACATACGCAACTCCATAGATAACCCCTGGTTTCTCAATTCTGACAGAGCGATAGACTTTGAGGTCAGACACTATTCTGTTTGGATCAAATTTAAATGTTGAACCATTTACAAGCGGATACATATTCCTTCGAAATTCCATGTCAAGGAAAAAGTAGAGATTTTTTCTGTAATCATAGTCATCTATGGTATAGATTGTCTCTGTTTCTCCTCCCGAAGCAGTGAGAGCATTTTTCTCGCTTCTTTCTACGCTTGCGATAGTTGTGATATTTATACCACCAAGCTTCATTGATGTTTTAAAACCAAATAGTCCACTGTTTTTCCCTGAGTAAGTAGCAAATTGAGTACCCTGAAGATTGAGAGAAACATTTCCTGCTTCGATCTTCTGAATTATTTCGTCTTCATCACCTGTATATATAACTCTCAAGTTGTTTTCAAAATCAAATTCTCTCTCACTATCCTGATCAACAAGAAGGCTTATCCTGTCTCCAATTTTTCCTTCAATGTTGAGCTGTTGTTTTTGATCTATGATAAAGGAAGTAGTCCTTCCCTCCCTTATTCCCGTCCTAACCTGCGAGCGGGATTGATTTTGGAGTTTGCCATTTATGCTAATGTTCCCTGACATTCTTAAGGATACTCTCTGGCCAGCTATATCTGCTCCCACTAACTCGATCTTTCCCATTGGAGATTTTGTTTTCTCTTCTTTCTTGAGAAGTGTCTGAATGAAGAGTTCTCTTAAAGTCTGCTGTTTCTTATTCTCGTAGTATCTGGATATATCAATAACGTATGGTAAGAATACTTCATATCCATCGTAGGTAGTGGCGAAAATAAAATTCCTGTAGCTATCATCAATCCCCTTTTCAGCTCGAAGCCCTCTCAATCTCAGCTCCAAAATATTTCTATTAAGAAAATACCAATCTGTAGAGTCTGTCAGTCCGATCAGCCCCCTTTTTTGTTCAATTCCAGGATCTGCAAACCACTTTTTGAGAAAATCTATCTTTGGTGGGTAAACCCTTCCTTCTTCGCTTTCCGTCCGGGGAAAAGCAATATTAAAGAAAACTGAAAGCACAATATACAGATAAACAAATCTTACCCTGAACATCCTTTTCTGTTCTCAACTGCTTTTTTAATCTTCAGTTTCTATCTAACTAACTGTATGTAGCAGTCTCTACCTTACTTAAACCCCGCTCACTAAGAAATTTTATCCAGGTTTTGTTTGAGCGCTTCACTGAGCCTGCGAAAGGCAATACCTCTGTGGCTGTATTCACATTTTTCCTCAAGACTTAGTTCTGCAAAAGTTTTCCCCAGCTCAGGTAGAAAGAAAACAGGGTCATAACCAAAACCACCCTTCCCAAGTTGATTTGTCAGGATTAATCCTTCAACTATACCCTCCTCATGCAGGGTTAAATCTGGATGATAAAAAAGTGCCACACACTTGAAAACGGCCTTCCTCTGGGAAACGGGGTAGTGCTTAACTTCCTGTATTAGCTTGTGTATGTTATCGGCGTAGGAAGCATTTCTCCCTGCGTACCTAGAGGAAAAGATGCCGGGCTTACCGCCAAGAACATCAACCTCTAATCCGGAGTCATCAGCTATCGCAGGCATTTTTGTTGCCTCAAAAACAATCTGCGCCTTTCTTAATGCATTTTCGTAGAAAGAGTTTCCATCTTCATTAATTTCTCCAATATCTCCAAATTCGGATAGCCTATGAAGAACCACTCCCTCTACCTTAAAAGTGTGTTCAATTTCCCTGATTTTGTCTTCATTCCTCGTTGCTAATACCACATCAATCATCGACACTCCTTTCCATTCAATAACAAAATGTATCTTACCCATATTTGTATTCAATGTCAAGCTTTTCAGGGCGATAGACCGGGAAAGTTCATGCGCATGGTTGTACGATAGAATTAACTAAATTTACACTATGTTTTATTTATTGCGAGTGAGGCTTTGTGTATGCAGAAGGTAGCTGGAGCTGAGGAAATAAAGAAACTGTATGTTGTGCTGAAGGAACCCATAGATCGGCGGCTGGAAGAATTCAAAGCTATCTGGTTAAGATTTAATGAGCTTGAAATCATATATGAACTTATCTTTTGTCTTTTAACACCCCAATCGAAAGCAAAGATATGTTGGGAAGCTGTGCTAAAACTGAAAGAGGCAAATGCCTTCGAATCCGGGGATAAAGATCTGGTAATGAAGTGCTTGTCAGGTGTCAGGTTCCCTACTAACAAAACCAGATATATTGCAGAACTAAGAAAAAAAGTCTGGAGTGATGAGTTTAAGCCTCTGTTTGAACTGTTGAAGCTTGATGTTTCACCAACTATAAAAAGAGATGTGCTGGTAAAAGAGGTGAAGGGGATCGGATATAAAGAGGCGAGCCACTTTTTGAGAAATATCTGGATAGGCAGAGACCTTGCTATTCTCGATAGACACATCTTAAAGAACCTGAAGAGATTCGGGGTCATTTCCGGTGAAGTTAGAAACATCTCTAAGAGAAGGTATTTAGAGCTGGAAGAAAGAATGACTGATTTTTCCGTAAAGCTGGGAGTAGAAATGAAGTATCTGGATTTCATATTCTGGTATATGGAAACGGGAAAAATATTTAAATAAAGATTTCTGTAGTTTATGGGAGATTGTATACTTGTTTAAGTAAGAGCCAAAGTTTCAGAGAAACTCTACCAGGAGACCTGGCAGATGTTTGCTTTTTGAAAACTTTTTAATAAGTTTTGCCTAAAATTTTTTGAGGTTGTTATGGCACTTAAAATTACAGTTTTAGCGAAACAGGTACCAGACACAACGAATATTACCGGCAATGTAATGAAGGAAAATGGTACAATCAATCGCTCCAAATTGCCTGCTATCTTCAATCCGGAGGATAAAGTTGCTCTTGAGGTTGCCCTCCAGCTCAAAGAAAAATATGGTGGTAATGTAACGGTTATAACAATGGGACCGCCCAGAGCTGCGGATATACTGAGAGAGAGCCTCTATATGGGAGCCGATGATGCTTATCTTGTTTCGGATATAAAGTTCGCTGGGGCTGATACCCTTGCAACGAGCTATGTCTTGAGCGAAGTCATTAAATATCTGGGTGAATTCGATATGGTCATCACAGGAAGGCAGGCAATAGATGGAGATACTGCTCAGGTGGGTCCTCAGACTGCTGAAAAACTGGGAATTCCTCAGATTACGTATGTTGAAGAAGTAATTGAGGTAAAAAACAGTAAAATAAGAGCAAGAAAGCAGATTGATGGTGGCTATGAGATCGTGGAAACCAGCTTGCCGGCACTTCTAACAGTGGTAAAAGAGGCTGCAGAACCAAGACCGTATAGAGCGAAGCGTTTGATGTTCTATAAGAAGGCGCGGACTGTTTTTGAGTTGCAGGAAATGGCAGAAAACGATCAAGTTACCGATCCTGAGGAGTTGATAAAAGAATATCAGGGAAAGGGATTGCTTATTAAAACACTTACCTCAAAGGAGCTGAGTCTTCCCGAAAACAGGTGTGGATTGAGAGGTTCTCCTACGAAGGTGTATAAGATTGATTCCGTTATGCTTGCGTCTAAGGAGCCTGTAGAGATAGCGCCTACCAGAGAAGGCCTGAGCAGGCTGATTGATGAGTTGATGAAAGATAGAATTTTTGGATAAAGGGGCTAAAATGAGTACAAATAGTAATGTATGGGTTTTTATTGAACAACATGACGGGAAACCTGCTGATGTTAGCTTTGAGCTTCTGTCCAAGGGAAGAAAGCTTGCCTCTTCGTTAAAAGAGAAACTTGTGGCAGTTTTGTTAGGGGATAAGGTTGAAAACATTGCAAAGGAAACTTTCAAGTACGGAACGGATCAGGTTCTACTTGTAAGTCATCCCGAGTTGAAGCATTATCGCACAATCCCCTATTCGCGGGTAATTACAGAGTTGGTTAAAGAAAGAAAACCAAGAATTGTACTTTTTGGTGCTACCCACACTGGCAGGGATCTTGCTCCGCGAATAGCATCCGCAACCCGCAGTGGGCTGACTGCTGATTGTACTGACCTGCAGATCTCCGATGTTAACTACTTAAATACAGAGTATAAAAACCTCTTGCTTCAGATAAGGCCAGCTTTTGGTGGAAATATAATAGCCACGATTATCTCGCCCGATAGCCCAACACAAATGGCGACTGTTCGCGAAGGGGTGATGGAAAAAGTCCCGCTGGATAGCTACAATGAAGGAGAAATTGTAAAAATCGAGTATAGCCCCGACCCTGTTGATGAAATTGTAAAGGTTTTGGAGTGTTCAAGAGAAGAAAGAAAGGCCGATCTGAAGTCAGCTCAGATAATTGTGGCAGGTGGTTATGGAATGGGATCGAAGGAAAATTTCAAGGTGTTATATGAGCTTGCTCATCTTCTAGGCGGTGAGGTTGCAGGTAGTAGAGCTGCTGTTGATGCTGGATTTATTGAGCGTGAAAGGCAGGTGGGGCAAACTGGTACAACTGTCCG
>QNCQ01000067.1 GCA_003645825.1 Fidelibacterota bacterium | reverse complement strand
TGAACAAACTCAATAGCGTCTGAATATTCCATCCCAAGCTCCGTCAAACGAGCCCACATCCTCTCGCAAAAGGCAGGAAAACCGAGGTTAGTTATACCTTTAAAATAGTTAAACAATCTGTCAAGCTGTCTCTTCAGTAGCAGGTACTCATCCCTTCTGTCAGTCAATGGTTGAGAGACTTCCTTTCTACTCGCCGCAGATTTTTCAGTTACTTTTCTCTTAGGCGGAATCTCTTTCTCTTCCACCCCAACGGTCAGTTTTATAAGGCTCCTGTTATCCAGTAAAAGTCCTCCTCCTTTTATCTCTTTCGTCTCTATAACCACCACATCTTCACCAAGCTCTTCCTTAGCCTGGTTCAAAGCATCCTGTAAAGTCGTCCCATAATAAGTCTTAACTTTCATTTGGATACTCCACAGAACCTACAGTTTTTAATTCGGTATCCGGCGTCAACTCATTATACGAAAGGACTGCGACATTGGGAAGTACAGGCTCTATAAAATTCCTTAGATACCGCCTTACATGCGGCGAAACAAGAAGCACTGGCCTTGTACCCATCTCTATAGTTTTCTCTATTTTCTCCGAAAGAGACTTAAAAATTTTGTTAACCTGCTCTGGAGAAAACCCAAGATTCTGAAGCCTGCCTCCGCCATTCCTGATATTCTCCATTATTTTATCCTCAAGACGCGGATCAAGAGTAATAACCGTCACATACCCCTGATCCTGCTTAAAATAACTGGTTATAACCTCTGCAAGAGCTGCCCTGACATACTCCGTCAGCACCTCAGGGTCCTTTGTCATCGGAGCATAATCAGCTATCGTCTCCATTATTGTTACAAGATTTCTTATAGGGATTCCCTCTTTCAGCAGATTTTTCAATACCTGAGTCACTGTCCCAAGGCTTACAACATCGGGCACAACCCCCTCGACCACAGCAGGATGGGTTTCTTTAAGATGATCAAGCATCCTCTGAGTTTCCTGCCTGTCAAGAAGTTTGTAAGCATTACTCTTCAGAACCTCCATAAGATGGGTTGCAATCACAGCAACTGGCTCTATTACTGTGTAACCCGCCATCTCAGCTTTATCTTTTTCGGACTTCGGTATCCACTTTGCTTGCAATCCAAAAGTAGGCTCTACTGTATCTATCCCCTTTAGCTCAACTCTATCATCCGGGTTCAGCACTAAGTAATAACCCATCATCAACTCATACCTCGCACACTCCACACCATAAATCTTAAAAACATATTCATTGGATTTCAGCTGGATATTGTCCCTTATTCTGATAGGAGGCACAATAACTCCAAGTTCTATAGCAATGCTTTTCCTTATGGTAGAAATCCTCTTGAGCAAATTTCCTCCCTGATTAACATCCACAAGAGGAATAAGCCCATATCCTATCTCTATTTCGAAAGGGTCAGGGTGTAGATATTCTTCTATTTTTTCCTCAACCTCCCCTTCCTCTTCAACTTTTTCCTCTTCAACCAGCTCTTCCCGAGCTTTCAAGGCTTTCTCCACAAGATAACCACTACCAGCCATTATAAGAGCCATCAGAGTAAAAGGAACAAAAGGCAATCCTGGGACAAGCCCCATAAGTCCTAATACACCAGCAGTGATAAATATCGCTTTAGGCTGGCGAACAATCTGATTAGCTATATCAGTACCAAGGTTTGACTCAGAGGAAGCTCTGGTAATTATTATCCCTGCACTGGTAGAAATAATCAAGGCAGGGATCTGAGCCACTAAGCCATCTCCTACGGTAAGTATCGTATATCTCGAAGCGGCCTCACCTATGGTCATTCCTTTCTGTAAAACCCCCACAATCAACCCACCGACAATATTAATAGCCGTTATTAAAAGCCCTGCTATTGCATCTCCACGAACAAACTTAGAAGCACCATCCATAGCGCCATAAAAGTCAGCCTCTTTCACAATTTGCTCACGCCTCCGTTGAGCTTCTTGATCATCGATCAACCCAGCGTTTAAATCAGCGTCTATCGACATCTGCTTCCCAGGCATCGCATCCAAGGTGAACCTTGCGGAAACCTCCGCTATCCTTGTAGCACCTTTTGTAATAACAATGAAATTTATTATAACTAAAATCAGGAAAATTATTATACCCACGAAATAATTTCCTCTTACCACAAATGAACCAAAAGCCTGAATAAGTTCTCCCGCATATGCCTGAGTCAGTATCAACCTCGTCGTAGCAACATTCAAAGACAATCTAAAAAGGGTAACAATTAAAAGTAACCCAGGAAAAACTGAAAATTCCAAAGGTTTTAGAACGTAGATGGCGACAAACAATATCACAAGAGCCCCGGTTATGTTCATAACCAAAAGAACATCCATCAGGAAAGTCGGTAGAGGAATAATCATAACGGTAAGGATCAGTACCACCAGCACTGCCAGCGCTACATTACTATTGCTCAGCAAATTCCACACTCCACTTTTGCCAGAATCTTTCTCAGGCATCCTGCAACTCCCTCATCAAGGGATTTTTATCCTTCTTTATCTGATAGACATAAGCAAGGACCTCCGCCACAGCCTGGTAAAGCGCCACAGGGATTTCCATCCCGATCTCACACGTTTCAAACAAGCTGCGAGCGAGAGGTTTATTTTCCACTACAGGGACATCATTCTCAATTGCTATCTTTTTTATCTTCTCTGCAATTTTCCTCTTTCCTTTGGCAACAACTACGGGAGCATCGGTCCTTTTCACTGGCTCATATTTCAACGCAACAGCAATAAAAACCGGATTAGTGACAACCACTGTAGCTTCAGGAACGGCAGACATCATCCTCCGCCGCGCCATCTGCAACTGCATCGACCTTATTCTGCTCTTTACCCTTGGGTCACCCTCATAATCTTTCCACTCATCCTTTACCTCCTGCTTTGTCATCATTATTCTCTTCTCATACATATACCTCTGATAGAAAAAATCCGCCACTGCCAGTATCAAAAGCAGTATTGCAATCTTTATGGTTAATTCGAATACAACAGATCCCAGAAAACTCAAAGCCCGTGTAACTGTAACATTATAGAGCAAGAGATACTCATCAGTATGCTTCTTTAAAACAGAATAAGCTATGTAACCCACTATGATGAATTTCAATAGCCCCTTTGCCAGCTCAACTAAGGACTGAGGAGAAAAAAGCTTTTTTAGACCGTTGACCGGGTTCAGCTTGTTAAGCTTAGGCTTCAAGGCATCTTTCGCAAAAACATACCCAATTTGCAGATAATTAACCCCCAAGCCGGTAATTACAACTCCAAGGAGAAATGCTCCTACTAAAGGCCCTATATATTTTAATAAAAAGAACACCTGATTTATGATGCTATCATCCGTGATCTCGATAAAGCTTGATGCCTGATAGATTTCTACCATAAATCTCAATGTCCTATCAATCAAAGATTTCCCTAAAATTGAAAGCAGAAAAATCCCAGCAAACAAAATAGCAACAGAATTTAACTCTGCGCTCCTCGCAACATTACCTTTACTTCTCTCTTTTCCCCTTTTTCGCGGCGTTGCCTTCTCAGTTCTTTCCTGGCCCTCAGGCATACACTACCTCATCAGCAACAAAATACCATTCACATATTCTACAAGCTCTCCATAAAACGAGCCAAAGACAACTTGGAAAATATCAAGAGATATGATAAGAACTACAATTCCTGTAAATATTTTAAGCGGGAGCGTAACAAAAAAGATGTTCATCTGGGGCATAACTCTGGCGGTAAAGGAAATGGCAATATCCACAAGCAAAAGAAAAACCATAGCCGGTACTGCCATTCGCAAAGCGATACTAAAAAACAGAGAGCCTCCGCTCACCACATGCCTTCCAAGAGCAGCATTCAGCGAACCTTCCCCCAGAGGAACCACATTAAAATTTCTAACCAGCACCTCTATCAGATAATAATGGGCATTAGCCGTAAGAAAATAAACAATTAACAAAACCAGCCAGAAATTACTTACAATTGGTAGTTGCTGCCTGCTACTGGGATCCATAACATTGGCTATTCCCAGACCTACCTGTCGCCCTATAAAACTACCAGCCATATAAAATCCTTCAAATACAAGTCTTGCGCCAAAACCTGTAATCAAACCTATAAAAATCTCTCTCGAAACCCCTAGAAGAAGCTCCTCGACATTTCCAATATGAACATAGCTGGTAACCACAGGGAAAATAACAAGTGACAGAACAAACCCAAACGCTAACCTGACCCTCACTGGCACATTCACATAGCCAAAAATCGGCATGACCATCAACATGGAAGTAATCCTGAAGAATGTCAACATATATCCCGGTAAAAGCTCACTAATTCTGTTTACCAGCTCGTACATATACTCACTCTACCATCAACGGAATCTGATTATAAATTTCCTGAACAAAATCCATAATAATGTTAAGATACCAAGGCAAAAGAAGTAGAAGCACAAGCCCCACTATGGCCATTTTGGGAATAAAAGTTAGAGTCATCTCATGGATCGATGTTATCGCCTGGAATATTGCGATCGCAAGCCCCACCATAAGAGCACTACCCAGAAGGGGTGCCAGTATATAGATAGCAGTCATCAAGGTTTCTCTTCCAAGAAATATAACATAATCTGTCGTCATTGTATAAACCCCTTAACCATGGATTCAACTATTAAATGCCACCCATCCACAAGAACAAAAAGCATTATCTTAAAAGGCATTGATATCATTATAGGTGGCAACATCATCATCCCAAGAGAAAGAAGGGTGCTGGCAATCACCATATCAATTAACAACATGGGGAGATAAAGCAAAAACCCTATCTGAAAGGCTGTTTTTAGCTCGCTTATAATGAACGCAGGAACAACCGTTGATAAAGCCAACTCATCAGGGGTAGCCGGCCTACCCTCCCCACGAAGATCTAGGAAAAGTTCAAGGTCCTTGGGTCGTGTTTGCTTCAACATAAATTTCTTCAGCGGCTTAATCGCATTATCAATCGCCTCCTTTTGTGTGATCTCACCATTGATATATGGCTGTATAGCAGACGCGTTTATTTCATTCAATACAGGTTTCATTATGAAAAAAGTAATAAACAGTGCCAACCCAATTAAAATCTGATTCGGAGGAGCTGTCTGGGTTGCAAGAGACGTTCTTATGAAATGGAATACAACTATCAATCTGGTAAAGGAGGTCATCATAATCAAAATTGACGGGGCAAGAGAAAGTATCGTCAGTAACAACACAATTCTAATCGCAAGAACGAAATCCTCCGGTTTCTTAGCCTCTTCAATACCAATCGTAATCTTGGGAATACCAACCTGTCCATGCAAAACAACGGGTGCTACCATCAAAAGCATTAGCACCAGAATGACCTTTCCATCCCCCTTCAATTTCCTAAACATTATTCCTTTTTCTTAAGTTTGAATCTCTCTATAATCTTTTCTTCACCTGAACTTAAAACGTCCTCCGCTTCACGCTGAAAACTATCCTCCATATTAAAAGAGGCAAGCATCGATATATTGCTCTCGGTAACGCCGAGCAGAAGCCTCTTACCTGACACCTCTATTAACAACAAATATTGTTTAGGACTCAAGTACTTTCTCCCAATAATCCTTATATCTCCTCCAAAAGCAAGAGTCTTAGCCGATCTCACACGAATTATTCTCGCAATAATTAATATAAAAACAATAATCACAGCGGTAAAAAGAACCGCCTTCAGCAAAAAGTAGTAAATCCCAAATCCCTGGGCCTTCTCCACAGACTTTCCAGGCACCTGAACCGAATCTGGTGCAACATAATCTCTTCCGGTCTGCCCCGAGGGACCACTAACTATTAAAACCATGCCAGCTATTGCGATGACGGCAAATATCAAAACAAACGCCAGGTTGCTCTTCCTTATCGGGCTGTCAGCACTCTTATAAAAACTCATTTTTTTAACCTGTGATTGACCGCAAACTGAGTAATTCTTATCCCAAAACTGTCATCCACCACAACGACCTCTCCTTCAGCAAATTTTCTTCCGTTGACATATATATCCAGTGGCTCACCCGCAGCTTTTTCAAGTTCAATAACAGAACCTTTCCCGAGTTTCAATATATCCCTGATAGGTAGCATTTTCTTTCCCAGTTCTACCACAACCTCAAGCTCTACATCCATCAAGACATCCATATTAGCAGGCTTTTCCTCAGCCTTTTCAGCAGTCAAGCTCTGGAAATCAGCCTTCTCAACCTCAACCTCCGGCCCTGCAACCTCTTCCTTCTCCGCTTCAGCTTTTTTCTCCTCCCGGTATAGAACGTAATGATACACTTCACTTGAGTTACTATCAATCGTAACGTTATACAGAACCCGAAAATTCGAAAGCCCGGGCTTCACATCTTTTAAATCTCCAGGACTCTCGACAATCTTAACCTCTGCTTCTGAAACATCGAAACCTCCTTCTTCACCTGCATTTATCTTAACCTGACCAACAACCTGGTTCACAATTTCCTTAATTCCATCACAGACCTCTTCATTCAGCTTATCCCCGACATCCATTCCACCCAGAAGCATGGAATGCAGCATGAGACCAAAATCTTTTTTTATGAGAAAAATACAGTCGTATTTCACACCATCATTAATAACTAACCTCACAGAAACAGCAGGGAATTCAAATCCCGAGGCGTCAGCCTCTAAATTCTCAATTTCAGATATGCTGAAATCAGCCTTTAGCTCTTTCCCGATAATCTGCTTCAAAACATCTATTACAATACCTAAATACCTATCATAAGTGTTTTTAAAAACCTCTTGAAATTGCTCAAGCTTCATCATTACCCTCTTTCACTAACTCTGTGATTTTAATAGCATTCCTCAACTTATACTTCCCCGGATATCCTTTGAACAATAGCTTATTCCCACAGAAAACATCTATTTTATCCTCGATTGTTCTATCAAGCCTCAATACATCCCCAACCCGCAAGTTCACAAAATCTCTAAGCGAAATGTGTACCTTGCCCAGGATCCCTCTCAGCTCTACCCGAGCGGACTCCAGATTTTCCCTGATTTTTTCTTTTTCTTCTTCCTCAGCTTCTTTACCTCCAAATAGCAACTTTTCCTGAACATCGGAGCGAGAAAACACCCCGGATATCCACACATACGGATAACAAATATTCATTAAAGCACTCTTTCCCCTTATTGTCAGTTCTACACTAACTGCCACAACCGGTTCCGACGCCGAAAGTATCTGGACAAATTCTGGATCCCTCTCAAATTGCACGAATTTACATTCAAACTCTTTGACATACCTCCAACCCTCAGAAATTTCCTTAGCAATTCTATCCATTATTTTCTTCATCACATTCTGTTCAATAACGGATACTGGACGTAAGGGGGCTGTAAGAGCACCTTTCCCCCCAAAAAGTCTCTCTACAATGAATATCACTATTTGAGGGCTTATTTCCACAATGAACTTGGAATAAGGGTCGTTAAAAGTCCCCACCCATATAGCTGAAGGAGACGATAGTGACATCATAAACTCAGAATACATTATTTGATCTATACCGAGCAGTTTTACCTCAACGATCATTCTCATCTGAGCAGAAAGGAACACGCTAAGATTCCTGACAAATCTCTCATGAATTTGTTCAAGCAGTCTCATCTGTTCTTTTGAAATAAAGCTCGGCCGTCGAAAATCATAAATACTGATTTTCTTCTTCTTTTTTATCTCCTGCGGCTCCTCAACCTTCCCGGAAATTACACTACTTAACAGCTCATCTATTTCTTCCTGAGAAAGTATTTTACTCATCACCCATTCTCACTGCAAAATAAGTTTGGTATAATAAATACTATCCACTTTCCCTTCAGTAAGCAAATTATCGAGTTTCTGCATCAGCTCTTGTTTTGATTTTTCCTGAAAATCAAGCCTCGCTATCTCAAGAGCTGTCTTAGATCGGAAATAATTAATAAACATATCTCTTATCTGCGGTTCCCTATCTTTAATTTCCTGGGAAACTTTCTTATCATGAACCTCAATTGCCAGTTCTACAAGCACAAAACGTAACCCGTCAGACTTATTCGTATTAACAGTAATATCTGCCACTTTAATTATTTCACCTATTCCTCTGTACTTTTTCTTTTCCTTTTTCCCCTCCTTTTTTCCAAAAACCTTTTCCAATAAACCCCCGCCCCTGTTAGCTCCAGTATCACTCTCAGCAATTGTAGTATCTACTGGAAACACCTGATTAAAGCTGCTGAGAGATTCAATGAGACCAGGCTTAGCCATTGTAGTATCTACTGGAAACACCCCCGCACTGCCTGTCAATCCCATACTTATATAAGACCCCCCAGCATCACCTCCCACCAATTCGCTTTTCAGCTGCTTCTCTATCCTCGATTTATAAATGCGAGGCAATACCACTCTCCTCGTTATTAAAAACGATAAAACAGAAAACACAACAGCAAAAAAGATAATTC
>QNCQ01000066.1 GCA_003645825.1 Fidelibacterota bacterium | reverse complement strand
ATATTTCTTTCTTGATCCAGCTGATTATGACAGTGATGCGCTAAGTAAATACTGGGATGACAAAACATGTGAGTTTTTGAAGGTACTGAAACAAACCCTGGAAGAGCTTCAGAAGTTCGATTCGGGAAGCATTGAAGGAGCTCTAAGGAAAACAGCGGAAAGATTAGGGATAAAGGCAGCACAATTAATTCATCCTTTTAGAATTGCGCTTACTGGTCTTGGAGTAAGCCCGGATATTTTTGAGATAGCCTCACTCCTTAAAAAAGAAGCTGTGTTAAGAAGACTTGATAATATCATAAATTTTTATTCATGAAAAGGAAGGTCGCCTATATATTGTCGATTGTACTTATCCTGCTATTGCAGGGGCTTTACGGGGCGAAGATTAATTTATACGTTTACCCCTTTGCAAATCTTGATGGAGATGCATCTATTGATTGGATTGGTAGCTCGTTTGTGGAGTTTATTATTCAACATTACAGATTTAGTAAGGATATTGTTGCGTACGATAAGACAAAACTGGAAGAGATTGACTCTGTGGTTATTAGGAATACACGTAACTATGTAATTGATGGGTCATACGGACATTACGATGGTACATTTAAAGTTAATATTGAGGTGATTAATATAGTAAACTGGCAAATAGAGAGTAAAACAACTTTAAGTTTTAAAAACATTGACTACGGTAAAATTTTTGAATCGGCAATAGCTTATCTTGATAGTGTGTTTCTCTCAGAGAATAGAGATGAGTTTGAAAGGAGAGAGCGCTCAAGTGAAAGAAGAGTGGAAAGGAAAATCGGTGAAGAAATAAGAAAGAATATAACCAGAAACTTCACAGAAAGGAAAAAGGGATATGTTTCCAGATCCGGGTTTCAGAATGTCTTGATAGATCCGGGAGAATTTAAGGCATTTATCGATAAATTTTTCGGAGACATGTATGATGTTTTTATAGAAAAACCTGTGGTGAGGGTGGATGAAAGAAACCCTGATTTTGCAAAGATTGAGATTGGGGTGAGATATAAGTTAAAGCTCTCGCAACTGGAAAATATCGTAAAGAAACTGAGGTTTTACGAGAAGTATGAGAGTGAAATTTACATTACGTATAAGATACCTAAGCGGAAATTATTTTCATGCTATGAGCTGCAAATGGAGTTAGTTGCAGGGCATTATAATCCCTACCCTGTGATTTATATCATGGACAAAGAAGGAAATAATTTGTATGTGATTTACGACGGTCCTTTTGAAACTGAAGGAAAATCGGAAAGCGGAGTAAAGGTTGTAGTGAACAAGTTTAAACCCTTGATAGAAGTTGTTGATGAAACCGCTTATATTAGTTTCTTTTTAAGGAAAGAGGAAACCCTGGTCATATATAAATTTAGGGTAAGATCAGATGTGCTTTTGAAGTTTGAAACTGTTTCAATAGAAGTTCTTCCTGAAAAATTGATTTACAACATGTTAAAATAATATTAAATTAGAAATTATGTTGGGCTTTAAGGTTTTAATAGTTGATGATGAAAAAAATGTGTGTGAGTTCTTGGTGGAGTTTTTGAAGTTTAAAGGTTTTGAAGCTGATGTTGCTAATACAGGGGAAGAGGCAATAAAGAAAATAAGAGAAGAAAAATATGACCTTGTGCTTCTTGATCTTGTCATGCCGGGTATAAATGGAATTGATGTCCTCAAATTTTTGAATGACAACAAGATAAACATTCCGGTTATTATGGTCAGTGGGGTAAGAGACGAAAAGGTAATAAAAAATACGATAGAGCTTGGGGCTAAAGACTATATTCCAAAGCCTATTGACCTGGAAAAGCTCGAGAACAGTATTTTCTTTCACGTAAGGAAAAATCAATTCGGGAGCGGGAACAGGTGCCAACAATAAAAATTTACCACCCTTTTAGAAATGTAAATCAGAACCTAAAAGGGTTGATAGCTATTCTATCTGACCTTACTGAAGAAGTATTGGGCATTGAGACGGAAGAAATATACGTTGGTGAAGGGTTTTCCGAGATGGTGAAACTGCTAAAGAATGAGAAGAGTGCTGCTGGATTTGTTTCAGACTATGAGGCTATTTATCTTGAGACTTTTTATGATTATGTACCTATTATGAGATTTAAGGTTGCAAAGCTTGATAAGGTTATTGTAGTGAATAGGAATGCTGGTTACAATAGGATAAGCGATTTAAAAGGGAAGACGATTGGTATCCAAAGTGGAAAAGAATTGCAAATAGTAAATCCTGTGGTGAGTTTTTTTATAAAGAACTGTAGTGTTTTTAATGAGTACCCTCAAATGTTTTTTCCTCTTTCTGGATACAGCCTAATTGATGGACTATTTGAAAATGTAATGGACGCTGTGCTTATTCTGGATAATGTTTATAATTCTCTTGGGGAAAATCAAAAGAAGGAACTGAAGACACTTGGTAAGTTCTCTTGCATTCCTGGATTTGCTCTCGCTATGAGTGCTAATGTCGGAGAAAAAATCCGAGATGCCCTTATTGGTAAGGAAGAAGTAATAGAAAAATTTAGGAATGTATGTACATCGTACGATTTTGAGTTTGAACCATCATTTGACATCGACAGGTCTTTGGTAATAGAAGCTGTTGAAGGACAGGGAGTAAGTTTTAAAGATTATGTTGAAAATCCCGAAAGTATAACATGGACAATAGCTGATTCTGTAGATTCATGGAGGATAAAAGAGCTTAAAGAAAGGGTGTATAACCTTACAAGGTTTAATGAAAAGCTTGTAGAAATGTATAAGTCTGTTAAGCAGAGCCGAGATGAGCTGTCGTCATTGATAGATTCTCCTGTTGAGAAGATAATTCTTTTTTCAAAGGAAGGCAGGGTTTATGGAGTAAGCCGATCATTTTTGAAGGAATTAAAATATACCCGGAAGGAGTTAATAGGTAAAAAAATTCATAGCTTCCTTTATTCTCAGGATAACATACCAATTGATACACTGATCGATAAAATTGACTATGGTCTCATTAGATCATGTAGAATGAGAATAAAAAAAAGGGGAGTTGCTTATGCTGATATCAAGATGAACTTCAGTGTTATTGAACTCGATAATAAGAAATTAATACTAGGGGTAGTTATATAAACAGAAAGGTATGGGAGGGTATTATGAAAAAAAATATTAAGAGCATTGGGATTTTGGTTTTCATCGCTATTTTACTTGCCGGGCTCAATGCTCAGGATGTTGCGACCATTTTGAAGGTTTCAGGAACAGTTGATGTCAGACGTTCGGATAGCGAAGCCTTTGTGACTGCGGTTATAGGGACGAAGTTGCAGAATGGGGATATATTGAGGACTCATAAAGACGGGCTTGCGGCATTATTTTTTACTGATGATAAATCTCTTGTGAAAATAAGAAAAAACTCTCTGGTCAGTATTTCTCAAGAATTCGGGATCAGGTCGATCAAGCTTGATAGTGGAAAAGTGCTGGTAAAAGTGACACCCGGCACTCCTACACTTTACAGAGTGGAAACCCCAACTTCTGTAGCGTCGGTGAAAGGTACTCAGTTCTGGGTTATCACATCACCCGGGACGGGAGATAGGTTTTATGGTATTGAAGGGCTTGTGGAAATAGTCAACTTGGTTACGGGACAGACTGCAATAATGTCGGCAGGTCAAATGGTAATATCTACACCAGAGGGGCAGATGATGGTTATTCCCGTAGGTGAAGATGAAGTACCGAGAGATGTTGAAGAGGAACAGATTCCGCAGCAACCCCAGGAAGAACAGGTTCCAGAGGAGACAGGCATGGAAAGTGCACAGGCCCAGATTCCCCAACCAGAGACAACCGTGCCTGAGGAACAAGTAGTTCCAGAAGTAACTCAGAAACAGGAAAAACCGACCGAGCCTTCGAGGGAGAGACCTTATGATATCGGTCTAGGATTGGGATCGGTAACAATTGATAATCAAATATATAACCAGGTTGCGCTCAGGCCTGAGATGAGGTTCGGGAAAATAGGAGTCGGACTCGATTTGGTGTTCTACTTTGATCAAAATGGCAAATTAAGAAAAAATGAATGGGATGAATTTTCCGACTATCTTGATAAAATATATTATTTAAGATATGGTACGACACAAGATCCGTTCTTTATCAAAATTGGAGCACTGGATAACGTTACTCTGGGGTATGGTATTCTACTGAATGGTTACTCTAATACTACAGAATATCCTCAGGTCAGGAAGGTCGGGTTGTATACGGGATTCAGAATGGGAAATATCGGAATAGAAGGCTTCGTGGCAAATATAAAGGAGGTATTTGGTCCGGGACTGATGGCTGGAAGGGTGACCTATAGATTGTCAGAAAAGCTTCCATTAACATTTGGTGGAACTCTCGTTATAGATGGGAATCAATACTCCGGCATGAAAGATACCGACAGGGATGGAGTACCTGATGCTTTCGATGCATTCCCTGATAAGAAGTTTACTCTACCTGACTACTATCCGGTGAACGCCTATGGATTTAACCCGGGCGAAGAGATAAAGGGAAACAAATATTCCAAAGATTCAGATGAAGATGGAATCCCTGATGAAATTGACTACGATATAGATGGCGATGGGATGACAGACAACTACGAAGACCCCTCCAAAAATTTTGATGATTCTGTAAGGGTTGTACCTGATCCTTTCAATATAAAGGAAGAGAGAAAATCAGTTTCGGCAATTTCTGTAGATGTTGGTTATCCTGTGTTGAATATGAGCTTCTTAAAACTCCATGTTTATGCACAAGCCGCATCCTTTATTCCGTTCTGGAAAGTCACTGACTATCAGACTAAAAAGGAGTTTACACCTGGATGGGGTATTGCTGCACCGGGAGCGAGGGCAAACATTATGAAGTTTATTAATCTAGCTCTTGAGTACAGGCTAACAGGAGGTAATTTTGTATATAGCTTCTGGGACAGAGCATACGACTACGAAAGGGTCATTATTAGAACGAGGGACGATGGCACTCTTTGGCCATATACAAAAGATGAAGTGAAATTAAAGAATGAGGCAATGCAGGGTGTTTTTGGTTCCTTGAGTGGAAATATATTGAATTATGTCATCCTCAGCGGATATTATCAGCACATGTTTACGAAGAATGGGGATGTTTTAAGGAGTTTTCTCTTGACTGCTGATGTTCCAAAAGGAAAAATTCCCAGACTTGCAGGAGCAACGGCATTTTATCAAAGGAACAATGATGAAAATCCGTTCGATTTTAAACACCCATCAGAAAATACAATCTGGGGGTATAGAATAGGATTTGAAGCAGGCGGGGGAGTGATAATATCTTACATTTACCAGACTACATACAGAGATTATGATGGCAACGGAAAAATAGATCCCAAAACGGAGGCTATAACGCTTACTACAATAGAAACGAGTTTCGGCTTTTAGGATAATGAAAGGTAGGTTTGCTTGTTTTGTGGGGGTGCTCAGCATTTGTGCAGTGCTGAGCACCTTTACTTTTCTTAGTGGGCAGCTCCTTTCTACCGAAAGGTTACATGAGAGTATTATGCTGGATGAAAGGGTTGGACTGTACCTGGATAGATCCGAGAATGAGGCTCTTGGGATTTTTAAAGTTGAGAACTTTATCAGGGCAAAATTTTTTAGAACCGCTTATGATAGCCTTTTTGCGGTGATTTACTATAGTACTGACTCGGGTATTGATTCTTTGGTGAGGTATATTACACCCTTCGATGAGTTTTTAATCAGGGTAAAGTTAAAGGAAATAGCTGGTTTCACCCAAAAAAGAAAAGAGTGGATACCCTTGATGGAGTTGAATCGTTATATGTTCCCTGAGTTTGCGAGTATTCAGATTTTTACAAGGAGTGGTGAGAAATTTAATGCTCGCTTCCTATCTTTTAAGCGTGGCTATCTAGGAGTAGCTATCGATTCAAATTTCAGAAAAATGCCTGTATATGAGATAAACAGAATCATCTATTTTAACCCAGAAGTAAAATTTAAAATGTTGCAAAGGAACTTTATTATTGTTTCTTCGCTGCTAAGCATGGTATCGTTTGACATTTTAAGGCAACTCTACGGGGGTAGCTCCAAGGATAAGTGGTTGATGAGAACAGCTGGTTTGTTCACTGGGTTTTATGCATCGTATAGGTTATACGAAGTCATTGATATGAATTTTCTTAAGAAAGAGGTTTACATTCTGTATCCTAATGGTCTGGTTATTGTTAAAAAAAGCTTTCTGAGGCGTTTTGTTGAAAGCGTTTCTCAAAGACTGAAGAAATGTCACGGGCTCAGGTTATTATGATAGTTTTTTCAAATGAAATAGCGGTTTGAAAGTAGGATAAAAATTAATAATTTTTACGGCGCTGATTGGAAATGGGGCTGTAGCTCAGTTGGGAGAGCGCTAGAATCGCACTCTAGAGGTCGTGGGTTCGAATCCCATCAGCTCCACGATATTTCAAAATTGAGGCTATGCTACACGGGGAGCTAGCGGTGCCCTGTACCTGCAACCCGCTATAGCAGGGTGGATGGCCGGACTGAGGGCTTTTATCCGGATTATCTCCTGGTGATTTTCGGGCGATGACGTTCTCAGACCTGTACAATAGAGAGTTGATGAACCCCGTCAGGCCCGGGAGGGAGCAGCGGTAGTCAATTTCTCTATGTGTTGCAGGTATCTGGGAACCAGCTGCAGGATCACCTGGGGGTAATTCTGGAAGGCTCGAGGTCTGGCTGCATAGCCTCATTTATTTAAGAAAAGTGTATGGCATATATAAGTTTCGCAAGGAAATATAGACCTCAGACTTTTGATGAAATTATAGGGCAGGAACATACTTGTCGGACACTCAAAAACGCTATAAAAAGTGGCAGAGTTAGCCATGCTTACCTTTTTACTGGTTCTCGAGGAATAGGAAAAACTTCAACTGCAAGAATTCTTGCCAAGGCTTTGAACTGTCAGAATCCCACCAATTATAATCCCTGCAACAGATGTCAAAACTGCATTGAAATAACAGAAGGGAGAAGTCTTGATGTATCCGAAATAGATGGTGCATCAAACAGAGGAATAGACCAAATTAGAGATTTAAGAGAAAATGTTAAGTATCCTCCGGCAAACTCACGATATAGGATATTTATAATAGATGAAGTGCACATGTTAACAAAAGAAGCTTTCAATGCTCTTTTGAAAACTTTGGAAGAACCTCCTCCACATGTGGTCTTTATCTTTGCCACAACGGAGCCTATGAAAGTACCTCCAACGATTTTATCGAGGTGTCAGCGTTTTGATTTTCACAGAATTCCGGTTCTTAAGATTGTGGAACAGCTTAAGAAAATTGCAAATTCTGAAAAGGTAAATGTTAGCGATGATATTCTTCTTTTAATAGCTAAGAAAGCAGATGGCAGTCTTAGAGATGCTGAAAGCCTATTTGATCAGGTAGTAGCATTTTCGGAAGAAAGTCCGAAAATCGATGAGGTCCAAAAACTACTTGGTATAATAGATAGCAGCTACTTTTTTAAAACGGGTACCGCCATATCTAACAGAAATTTAAGAGATCTCCTCGGTATAGCTGAGGAAATTTATCAGAATGGAATTAGCCCATTCGAATATCTTGCTGGTTTAACCGATCACTTCAGAACTCTGCTTGCAATTAACGTGGGAGGGGTGAACGAAGCGCTTGATCTACCTGAAAGTACGAAAAGCCTGTATCAGGAAAAGGCAAAATTCTGGAAGGCAGAAGACCTGGTGAGGGTAATGAAAATTTTAACAGATGCATTGGCCGGAATTAAAGGAGCCCTTAATCAAAAAACCTACCTTGAGACTGTTTTGCTCAGGCTGGGAATGCTTGACAAAAGTGTTTCTATAACTGAGCTACTCAGATCGATGGGGGGAACGAAAATATCCATATCACGTACAAAATCTGCCGGGGATGCAGACATTTTTGATCACAAAAGGGATAGTAAATCCTACAATGAGAAGGCCAGTGGCAAAGCTCTGAAGGTTCAGGAGTCGGTAAATAAATCAGCTACGGTGTCCATTCCCGGCGAAGTTGTGGGTCCTTCTGAAGATGATATAGGTAGAATATGGCATACCATTCTGGCAAAAATTCACGAGACTAATCCCAGTCTTTCTAACTTTCTGGAACATGGAAAACCTGTCAAATTTGATGGTAACACCATTGAGATCAGGTTTTATAGAGATTCCGAATTTCATTATAAGAATATAAAACAGAGAAGTACAATAGTTGAAAAAGCTATAGGGGAGGTACTGGGTAAGTCCATAAAGCTAAAACTTCACCTTATAATAGATGAAGGAGTAAAGAAAGAGCTTGTTCCTGGTTTGAACTCGATAACTAACATGGTTATGGATGTTTTCGATGGTGAAATTGTAAAAAAGAGAGAGGAGAAAAGTGGTAAATCTTAATCTGGGAAACTTGATGAATCAACTGAGAAATGTTCAAAAACAATTGGAAAAAGTTCAGGAGGAGCTTGAGACTGTTGT
>QNCQ01000065.1 GCA_003645825.1 Fidelibacterota bacterium | reverse complement strand
CCGCTTCTTCATATGGCGGATATTTTGATATCTGATACCTCATCTATTGTATATGAATTCATGTTACTTGATAAGCCTGTTATAACGATAGATGCAAGAGTGAGGAAAGAAAAAGCTTTAAACATTGTCGATCCCCTTGAGCTTAGGAGTGCTATTGATAGGGCATTTAAATTTCCTCAAGAACATTCTTCTAAGCGTCGGGAGGTTCTTCAGTTAATACACCCTTATAGAGACAAGTTATGTAGTCTTCGTGTGCTTGATGCAGTAGATAAAATTATTGAGTCTGGAGCACTCGAAAGTTTAAAGAGAAAGCCTTTGAATTTGATAAGGGCATATAAGGTAAGAAAAATGTTCAGGTATTGGTAACGATGTTTTACAAAGTACACCAGGGCGTTCAGCTCGATTCCCAAACCGTTGAAAATCTCAGATCCCGGAAGTGGATTAAGAGTAACGCAATAAGAGTGTATAAGAACAAAGTGAACATAGTGGCAGAACTAAAGCTTAAGGTAAACGGAGAAGACAAACATGTAGTGGTGAAATACTTCGGGTGGAGAAATACTGTTTCGTTTATTCTAAGCCCTTTTATGAGGTCCCGCGCACAGAAGACTTTTGATCATTCTTTGCTGCTTCTTGCAAATGGTATAAGAGTTCCAGCTCCCATTGCTGTGTATACCTTCAGAAGATTTGGCTTTATAGGAGAGAACTTTATTGTGATGGAGAAGATAAGGGATTATAGGCTTGCAAGAGAAGTAATAAGAGACGATAATGAATCTCTGGAGAGAAAGAAAACCATAGTGCGTGAAATTGGCCGGATAATTAGAAAAATACATGAGATTAATTATGTTCACAATGATCTTACTCTCGGGAATTTTCTTGTGGATGCTGATCATAATGTCTATTTAATAGACCTTAACAGGATGAAAAAGAAGTTTTTCTTGAGCTGGCAAAGAAAGATGTATGAGCTTGCAAAGTTGAATCTTTGTTCATGCGATCTTGCGTATTCTCATAAGGATTGCTTGTATGTGGAGCTTCTTGAAGAATATTCTGGTGATAAGAGTAAGAAGCTTTATGAATTAATGCGGAAAGCTATAAGGAAAAATCGGCTGCGGCGTAAGGCAAAAAAATTGTTGCGATGGAGGAAGAAAGTGTGAAGAAATGTGTCTCGGTTGCGTTGCTGTTCTTCTTAGCGAGTTTTTCAATGGGAGTTACTCCTGGAATTGGGGAAAAAATGACCTTTTCCATGTGGTATAATTTTATAAAAGTAGGCGTATCTTATCTTGAAGTTAACTCGCTTGACACGATAAATGGCAGAGGTGTTTACCGTGTTGTTTATCAAGTAAGATCCACTGGTATGTTTGATAAGATATTTAAAGTCAGGGATTTTTTTGAGTCGTGGATTGACGTTCGAGAGTATTTTTCTTATGGTTTCGCGAAGAGTGTTCATGAGGGAAAATATAGGAAAGAGTACAGTGTAAGATTTAACTATGATAAGATGGTTGCCGTAGCTGGTGAAGATACAATGGCGATTGATGGTTATCTAAGTGATCCTGTTTCTGTGTTTTATTATGTAAGGGCATTGAATCTAGAAGAGGGGAAGGAATTTTTTGTTAAGAGTTTTGATAACAATAAAATTAGGCAGTATAAAATTGTGGTGATTGGTGTTAAGCGTCTTGTTATGCCATATGGGGAGGAAGGCTGTTTTGTGCTTGCTCCATTTCATGTTGATGGTTCCCCTTTCAAATATGGTGGGCATGCCGTTATTTATGTGAGCATTAAGAGGAAAATCCCGGTTGTCCTGGAAACGAGATTCAAGTTTGGTACAGTGAAGATGAAACTTGAGAAGTATCAAGAGGGGGAATGATTGTGTTTTGTAAGGAATAATTTTTAAAATCTGTAAGATTTTCCTGGCCTCAGGGGGTGAATTTATGAAAAGAAAAGTTGGAGTAGTACTGGTTGCTCTGTGTGTTTTGCTTAAGGCAGAAAGCAAGCCTCGAATTGGACTTGTCCTTTCGGGAGGAGGTGCTCTTGGTTTTGCTCACATAGGGATACTTGAGGTGCTGGATTCCCTGGGTATTCCTGTAGATTATGTTGCGGGTACCAGCATGGGAGGGATAGTTGGGGGATTATATTCGATAGGTTATTCCGGGAAAGAGATAAAAAAGCTTGTAAACTCAATCGACTGGATAAGAATATTTGAGGATAGGATCCCCCGGGAGGAGCTTCCTTACTTTTCAAAGAAGGGTCAGGGGCGGTTTCAGTTCGAATTTGGAATTGAAAATCTTCGGCTTGTAACAAAAGGGGGACTCATTTCGGGGCAGAATATCTATCTTACCCTATCAAGGCTTACCTTTCCATATGAGTACATAAAAGATTTTGATAGACTACCAATTCCCTTCAGGTGTGTTGCTGTGGATCTGATTTCCGGGAGGGCAGTGGTTTTGCGAAGGGGCTCGCTTGCGAAAGCGATAAGAGCTACAATGGCTGTTCCCACAATTTTTAGTCCTGTTATTTGGGGAGACTCTCTGCTTATCGACGGGGGGCTGGTTAATAATTTCCCCGCGGATGTCGTGAGAGAGATGGGGGCAGAGGTTGTAATTGGAGTGTTTGTCTTTATGCCAATGAAAGGAAAGGAGGATATCAAAAATACGGTTGATGTCTTTACCCAGTCCTATACTATTGCAAGAAATTATAACATGAGGAGGAATTTTAAGTATGTTGATGTACTGGTAGAGGTCCCCCTGGAAGGATATTATCCGATCGATTTTGAAATAAACAAGATAAAAGAAATAATTGCACTGGGAGAAAAAGCTGCTTACCGTGCTTTACCGGAGCTGGTCTCCCTTAAAGAGAAGTATAGACTAACCAGGGATGTATCTCACAGTAGCCATATTGCATTGTATAACAGAAAGGCTGTGATAACAAAGATTACTTTTACCGGGCGAATGAGTATATCATTTGAGGAAATAAGGAATTATTTCGGAGTGAAGGTTGGAGATGTCTTGGATGTCGATAGATTAGAACAGAGTATTGCCAGATTAAAGGCGCTGGGGCGATTCAAACGGGCCATGTATAAGATAAGGCCGATAAATGAAGGTGAGGTCGAACTTGTTTTGAATCTTACTGAGATTCGTCCACCTGAGATAGCTTCTATAGAGATAAGAGGTAACAAAAACTTTTCAGCCTCTTTTATAAAGAGATTACTTGGAATTCAATCAGGAGAGAAGCTTGATATCGATAGGATTGAGAAGCGTATAAGGTATCTCTACAGTTTTGGATATTTTGAGACCATTACTTATGAGCTTGTGCCGATGTATAAGGACCGTGTAAAACTGTTTGTTGATGTAAAGGAGAAATACTTGAGTAAAATTAGTATAGGAGTAAGGTACGACAATAGATACAATCTTGTTGGGGTCCTGGATTATCAAAATACCAGCCTGGTGATCCCGGGACTGAGAGTAGAAGCAGAGCTTGTTGGTCTGGGATTTTCGAAGTTTATCTTTAGTGTAATTTATCCCTCTAGAAGCATGGGCACACCTCTATATCCCGCTCTTAGAGTCTGGTCGCAGAATATTCCTGTCTTTGTGTATAATCACCATGGAGTGAAGTCGTCGAGTTATTTCGACAGGTCAGTGGGTGTCTCTGGGGGGATAGGTTTTCTGGTAGGGAACAAGTTTAACGCCACCTTCGAGTTTGAGAGGGAATTCATCAGAATTAAGCCTGATATAGGTGTGGGCGATAGTTTGATTTTTCCTTTTAAAAGAGCAAACAAAGATAGGGTATCTCTGGTATTTGAATACGATAATTTGGATGATAGTTTTTACCCAACGAAAGGGATGCTTTTTAGAAGCATACTGGCTGGTTATTTTCCTAAAGGTGAGGGAGGTGCTGGATGGACAATCTTTAGCTCGAGATTAAAATTTTACAGGACCTGGAGAGAAAATACTCTTATGTTTCTCGGTTTTTTAGGTTATGCAAAAGATGTTCCTGTATACAGACATTTTCATATGGGTGGCTCCAGTGATTTTCTCGGGGTTAGTTATGAGCAATTGACGGTTAATAAGCTGATTTTTAGTAGGTTGGACTATAACTTTGCTCTTTTGAAATATGCGAGGCTCTTTTTTAGTCTGAACTGGGCTCCCTATTATGCTTTTGAGCTTCCTACTGTGAGGAATGCAGGGTATAATCTAATAGGGTTTGGGATGGGTTTGACTGTCTCTACGCCGTTAGGACCGGTGCGGTTAAGCATTGCAAACGGAGAAAAGAATATATTTAGAAAAGGAAACAGGACCTTTTACTTTTATTTTTCAACTGGTATTGTTTTGTAATATTTTCTAATATTGGTTGACGGTAGGTTCTTGGACTATGGGAGGTGAACTGAAGGTTATAACATCGAATAAAAAGGCGTTGCATGATTACTTCATTGTTGACAGGATAGAAGCGGGAGTTGAATTGAAAGGGACAGAAGTGAAATCTCTCCGGGAAGGGAGGGCGAATCTGAAAGATAGTTTTGCTATTGTAAAGAACGGAGAGGTTTTTTTGCTTAAGAGTCATATCTCTCCTTACAGATACGGTGGATACGATAATCATAATCCTGAAAGACCGAGAAAACTATTGTTGAAAAAGCAGGAAATAAGGCGGCTTAAAAGGCATGTAGAAGAGAAGGGGGTGACCCTTATACCTCTTAAAATGTATTTTAATGAGAGAGGGAAGGTTAAAGTAGAGCTTGGGCTGGCGAAAGGGAAAAAACTGCATGATAAAAGGGCAAGTATTGCAGAGAGAGATGCAAAAAGGGAATTAGAAAGGTTAAGGAGGGGAAAGCTTTGAGGTTTCCACCTATTGGAAAACAGCTTGAGGTGATAAAGAGCGGAGTTGAGGAATTAATATCCGAAGAAGAGTTGATAAAAAAGCTTGAGAGGTGTGAGAAGACAGGTAAGCCTCTTCGTGTGAAACAGGGATTTGACCCCACTGCACCTGATATTCATCTTGGACATACTGTTGGATTAAGAAAGCTGAAACAGTTCCAGGATCTGGGGCATACAGTAGTGTTGATAATCGGAGATTATACAGGTATGGTAGGTGATCCGAGTGGTAAGAGCGAGACAAGACCTCGACTTACATATGAACAGGTAATGGAAAATGCAAAAACGTATGAGAAGCAGTTTTTTAAGATACTGGACAGGGATAGAGCGGAAGTTAGGTATAATGGGGAATGGTTTTCTAAAATGTCTTTTAGCGATGTTATGGATCTTGCAGCAAGGTTTACCGTAGCAAGATTACTTGAGAGAGATGATTTTTCGAATAGATATAAAGAGGGGAAACCCATAAGTCTTCACGAATTTTTTTATCCTTTGATGCAGGGATTTGATTCTGTGGCGATTCAGGCTGATGTAGAGATTGGAGCCACTGAGCAAAAATTTAATCTGGTTGCAGCAAGGCAGATCCAGCGGGAGTACGGACAGGAACCCCAAGTGATATTAACTCTGCCAGTGCTTGAAGGGATTGATGGAACACAAAGAATGAGTAAAACTTTGGGGAATTATGTCGGGATAGATGAGCCCCCGGATGAAATGTTTGGCAAGGTAATGTCGATTCCGGATGAACTTATACTGAAATATTTTACCCTTGTTACAGATTATTCAGTGGAGCAGTTAAAAGATGTAAGGAAAAGGCTTGATGACCCGGCTGTAAATCCAATGGAAATAAAAAAGGAACTAGCAAGAACAATAGTGTCAATGTATCACTCTGAAGAAGCTGCTCTGGAGGCTCAGAAGAAGTTTGAGAAGGTTTTTAGCGAAAGGGAGATACCTGAGGATATCCCTGTAGTGGTTTTGAAGGATGACAGCTTTGAGCTTGTTAAAGCTCTTGCGGACAACGGAGTTGTTTCTTCAAGAAGTGAAGCAAGGCGATTGATAATCCAGGGTGCAGTTAAGGTTGATAAGCAAAAGGTTAGCGATATCAACTATCGGTTTGTGAAAGGGAAGGAGTATATAGTAAAGGTGGGGAAGAGAAGATTCGTAAAGTTTGTAACTTGATTTCAGTGATCCTGGCTGCTGCTCTGTTTTTTACGGGTTGCGGTTCAGAAGACCCTGTATCTATAATACTTTTTATTGGCGATGGCATGGGAGTTTCCCATGTAACCTGGGATTATTACTCTAATAAGGATACCCCTTTCAAAAAGTTTCCTGTGGTAGGTCTTGTTGCTATGGATCCAGGTGGAGAGTCAGTTGTAGGAGAATCGGCTGCTTCTGCTACAGCTCTGGCTACCGGGGTTAAGGTCAGGAAAGGGGTCATAAGCGTTGATGAAAATGGAAGAAGTCTGAAAACGGTAATTGAGTATGCTGAAGGTAAGGGAATGAGCACCGGGATCGTTACAACGACGAGTGTGACTCATGCTACGCCAGCAGCTTTTGTTGCTCATGTTTTGAACCGGGGTATGGAGTATGATATAGCAGCTCAGATATGCACATCCGGGGTTGATGTAATAATGGGAGGGGGGATAAGATTCTTTGAAAATAATATAAAACTTGATACGAATCTGATAGAGATTATGAAGGATAATGGGTATTACTATGTTTCGAACTATTCTCAGCTTGAAAAGGTGGATACAGAATCCCTGGATAAGCTTTTGGGGCTCTTTGCTTATGAGGGCCTAAAACGAGCGAACATGAGAACTTTATCACTGCTTGAGATGACGCGAGTTGCTGTGAGTATTCTAGACAATAATGAGCGAGGTTTTTTCCTCATGGTAGAGGGAGGGCAGATCGATTGGCGGGGGCATGAGAGAGATGAAAAGGGTTTTGTATATGAGATGAAAGATTTTACCGATGCGCTCAACTGGGCGTTGGAATATCGGAAGGGCAAAAAGAACGTGCTTATATTGGTTACTGCTGATCATGAGACAGGAGGCCTGATTTTAAAGGAGAAGTTTACAGGCAGCTTGAAGCTTAAGCCTGTTTTTACCACCGGGGAGCATACAGCCACTTTCTGTCCTCTATTTGCAGTGGGGCCGGGGCAGGAAGAATTTTGTGGATTGTTAGAGCTTAAGGATGTTGGAAAGACCATTATAAAGAAAATTCTGCAGTAGACTTCAGAAGATAAGGGAATTTTTTATGATTGAGTTAAAAGGGGTTACCAAGAGGTTTGATAAGGTTCTTGCGGTTGATGGTCTTTCATTTACCGTGCCAGATGGTATAATTTTCGGACTTCTGGGGCCTAACGGAGCTGGCAAAACCACTACCATAAGAATGATTATGGATATCATAAAACCGGATGAAGGAGAGATACTAATCAATGGGACCGGAGCTTCCCGTGATCTCTACCGGAAGGTGGGATATCTCCCGGAGGAGAGGGGGTTATACCAGAAGGTAAGGCTGGGAGAGATGTTATCTTATTTTGCTGCTCTTAAGGGTATCCCGAAGAGGGAGATAAAGAGAAGGGTTAATTATTGGTTGGAGAGATTTGAGCTGGATAATTACATCGGTAGAAAAGTGGAAGAGCTGTCAAAAGGCAATCAACAAAAAGTTCAGTTTATTATTTCGATAATTCACGATCCTGATATTCTGATACTTGATGAACCCTTTTCAGGCCTTGACCCTCTCAATCAAGTTTTACTGAAGGATATTATCAAAGAAAGGGTAGATTTGGGTAAAACTATAGTTCTTTCTACTCATCAGATGGAGCAGGTTGAGAGGCTGTGTGATGAAATATGTTTGATTAATAAAGGGAAAAGTGTACTTAAGGGAAATTTGTCGGATATTAAAAATGAGTACGGATTCGATCTTTTAACAGTAGAGTATGAGGGGATGGAAGAGAGGCCGGAGGTTCTTCAGACTCTGGGAAGTGTAAGTGTGGAGATTACAGGCCGTAAAATAAGAGGGAGATTGAAAAAGGGCAGGAAAATAAAAGATGCTCTAGAGGAATTAAACAGGCTTGGGGTGATAAAATATTTCAGGGTTGAAGAGCCTTCCCTTGAGCAAATTTTTATTGATGTTGTGAAGGGTAGAGTGTGAGCAAGAATATTCTTACTATTGCATTCTGGGAGTACTCGACCAGAATAAAAACAAAATGGTTTTTGATATCTATTTTTCTTTTGCCTGCGTTTTTCCTTTTAGCTCTGGTATTACCAACTATGATTGTTACTACAGAGACTGAAGAATCTGCTGTTTTGGCTATTGTAGATAATTCCGTAGCTGGAATTGGGGAGAGGATTTCCGAATATTTTCATCAAAGATATAAACTCGATAATGGTAGCCCAATGTATCAGATTATGGTGTTGCGGAGCGGAAGTTATGAAAACACGGTTGAAGTGGCGCAGAGTCTTCTTGATTCGATGGTAATAGATGGATATGTTGTTATTCCGGAAGACATTTTTTCTGCAGGAAAAGTAAGGTTCTACGTGAGGAAGAGTAATTTTGTACTATGTGCACGGCTTGAAGAGGTTTTTGATGATGT
>QNCQ01000064.1 GCA_003645825.1 Fidelibacterota bacterium | reverse complement strand
TTTCTCCTTCCCTTATATAGGTTTCATGCTGAATCCCTTACAATCAGCTTTGTCTTCAAAACAATAGTTCTTGGTTTTATCTCCCTCCCACGATTTCTAATGAGGTCAATCAACACATTAGCGGCCGTTTTACCCACATCATATGCCGGTTGTTCAATTGTCGTTAGCGCCGGTTCTATCATTGATGAAATGGGGTTATTAGAAAACCCTACTATTGCAATGTTATCAGGTATCTTGTATCCAAGTTTTTTTATCTCCATGCATGCCCCAATAGCGACAGGATCATTAACAGCAAATATTGCTTCAACATCAGGAAAAGAATTAATCAACCGGTGAAATCCAATAGCTCCATCTTCTTCATGTAGACCACCATGAATAATGCCGCGTTCATCAGGATCAATCCCATACTTCTTAAGAGCATCAATATATCCCTGCAGCCTAAGCTTGCTAATGGACAAAAACTTTGGACCAGCAAGATGGGCTATTTTTCTGTATCCTGTCTTAATAAGATATTCTACGGCTTTGAACGCCCCATTATAATCGTCCACAACTATTTTGGGGAAATCTATATCTTCGATAACTCGATCGAAAAAAACGACCGGCACACCCCTCCTTTTTAGCATATGGAAAGGCTCTTTATCAACGGTAGTTTCTGATATTGAAATAAGCATTCCGGCCACCCTATTTTCGACGAGGGCATTGATGTTTATCTCTTCCCTCTTAAAATCCTCATTCGACTTGGCCACGATGATTGCATACCCTTCTCTATATGCGACTTCTTCAATACCACTAATAGCGGCAGAAAAAAAATGGTGTTTTATTTCAGGTACAATGATACCAATAAGATTTGTCTTTTTTGTCTGGAGGCTCCTGGCAATGACATTCGGCCTGTAGTCCAATTTTTTGGCCAATTCTATTACTCTCCTTTTTGTTTCCAGACTGATGTCAGGGTGATCCCTCAATGCCCTGGAAACTGTTGAAGGAGAGATATTTAGCCTTTTTGCGATATCTTTTATTGTGACACTCACAAAGTTTACCTACCAAAAAGCTTTGCAAACGCTTGCAATTTATAAATCTTACTCAATAGTGTCAATCAATTAGATAGTGTGAATTAATTGCGTCGGAATTAATCTTATCCCTCTTAAAATCTATTTGAAAGAGGGGCCCTTTTTATTAAAAATGCAATTTAATCTACATTGCCTGAGCTAAAATCCAATTTGATTATATCTTTATAACATTTCCCTCAAAAATTCTTTATATTCCAATCAGGGTTAATCTGCTGGAGGAATAATATGACAACGTATGGTGAAAAAATAATCCTCCAAACAAGAGGCTTTAGTCATATCATCAACATCACAGAAAAAGTGCAAGAAATCATCTCAAATTCCCGAATAACCAGTGGTCTTGCCTGCGTCTCCGCTATCGGCTCAACTGCAAGCATCACAACTATTGAATATGAGCCTGCTCTTGTGGAAGACATGAGAGAACTTCTCGAAAAAATTGCCCCATCAACCATGAAAACAAGACACTCCAGAACATGGGGAGATGACAATGGCTTTTCCCACCTCAGAGCATCTCTTATGGGACCATCAGTTACCATTCCCTTTGCAAATAAGAGGCTAATTCTGGGTACCTGGCAGCAAATAGTGGTTATAGACCATGATAACGCACCCCGGACCAGAGAAATATATGTACAGGTTATAGGAGATTAACTTTTTCTGGGAATGTCACATATGTTTTCTCTTAATCGGTCCAAGAATCGTTTCATTTCGTCATAATCCCTTGCACGGATAATGTGGGTAAGGTATGACAGCTGAGAATTTATTCTTTCGATCTGTTTCAAAGTATGAGGATTAAACAGAACCTCTGCAATCAAATAGTCGTCTTCAGATAATAATCCTCTTGCAATTGCTAAATGTTTCTTAAATGTTGTCCCTGGAGCATCCTGTTTCTTCATGCAAGCTGCAAAGACAAGCGATGAGGCAAAGGGCGTACCCAGGGAATATGAGGTAATTTCATCGTGCTCTTTGAATGAATACTCATAAATGTTAAGATTCAAACTCCCATAGAAATTCCTAAAGAACTTTTTCCCTTCCTCGTCAGATTCTTTAATTATTATCGCATTCTCATCTCTAAGATCTCGGATGTTCGCAAAGGTTGGGCCAAACATTGGATGGGTTGAAACAAACCGTCTTCTAACCTTTTTATAAAATCTCTGAACCTCAAATTTCACTGTTGTTATATCTGAGAGTATACAATCTTCTCGAACATAAGGCAAAACATCCTCAAAAGCTTTTATAGTATGCTGCAGATTAACAGCATTTATCACCAGATCAGGATCAAACTTTTTAACCTCTTCCAGACTTGTGAATCTTTGAGCATTAAATAGGTATTTCATCCTACGTGAGTCGATATCATACGCTGCTACCTCATAGTCATGACAAAACTCTTCAACAAGCCATGCTCCCATCCTGCCTACACCCATCACGAAAATTTTCATATCTACACCCCTTTTCTGAACACTCTTGCCACTCTCTGTTCAATCAGCATCAAATCAGCAAAGACAATTGCAGAGACAGCTTCGAGAATAACTGGAAATCTCAAAGCAATACATACATCATGCCTACCTTTAACAGAAATTTCTTCCTCTTTCCCAGTCTCCAGATTTATCGTCTTTTGCTTCTTCAAAATGCTCGCTGTCGGTCTTACAGCTACTCTAAAGACCACTGAATTACCATTTGTTATTCCACCATTTATTCCACCAGCATTGTTTGTTGCAGTTCTTCCTGCAATATCAATGATTTCATCATTATACTCACTACCTCTCATCCGGGCAGCCATAAACCCAGCTCCAAATTCAATTCCCTTAATCCCCGGGATACTGAAAACAATGTGACTCAAAAGAGACTCTACTGAATCGAAAAAAGGTTCACCTAACCCTGCAGGGACATTTTCAATCACACATTCAACAATTCCACCAACAGAATCACCGTTTTGTTTTGCTTCCCTTATGGGCTTACCCATTTCACTGCTTCCTCCGACCTCCATGACTTCAGCTCTATACCTCAAAGGAGTAGTAACCTTTTTGGCAATTACACCCGCTCCCACAAGCCCAACGGTCAGCCTGCCTGAAAAGTGGCCTCCTCCTCGATAGTCGTTAAAGCCACCATACTTTTTAAATGCAACGAAGTCCGCATGACCCGGGCGAGGAAGGTTTTTTAGTGCCTCGTAATCTGCAGGGCGCACGTTTTTATTTTCGAAAATAACCATTATAGGAGCACCGGTTGTTCTACCATTAAAAACACCAGAAAGTATTATTGGTCTGTCCTCTTCAATCCTCTCGGTTTTCCCGTAACCACCCCCTTTTCTTCTTTTAAGATCATCTGAGAAATCTTTTTCATTTAGCTCTATTCCTGCAGGGCAACCATCAACCAGAACCCCAACAGCTTTCCCATGAGACTCACCGAAAATACTTACTTTGAATATCCTACCAAAAGTATTCACCTTACTTTAGCTCCTAACTTTTTGATATCTTCAAAAAATGTTGGATATGATTTTTCAACTGCCTCAGCTCCACTAATTACAACTCCCTCCTTTGAAGCCAGTCCCGCAACAGCACACGCCATCGCAATACGATGATCATTATGCGATGAAACTCTCCCCCCTTCAGGTTGCTCTTCACCATCTACTACTATATAATCATTTTCTACACTTAAACGTACTCCCATCTTTCGAAACTCTTCGAGCAATGCTTCCGCCCTATTGCTCTCTTTATAGACCAATCTGTGTACCCCTTCAATTTTGCTTCTTCCTTTGCAGCATGATGCGAGCGCTACCAGAGGAGGAAACAAATCCGGACACTCCGTGGCATCAAAATCAAACCTCCGCAGAGTTCCATAGGATGCTTCTACGTAATTTTTTTCCTCTTTCACCACAGCACCAGCCATGTGCAGTACATTTATAACCGCCCGGTCAGCCTGCAAAGAATCAACCTTTAGCCCTGTTACCCTAACTCTTCCAGCAATCGCTCCTGCTACAAGAAGAAAGGAGGCTCCGCTCCAGTCTCCTTCAACATAATACTCTTGGGCTTTATACTCCTGTGTCCCCTCAACATAAAACACCCTGTATCCATCATTTTTAACATTCACTCCAAAATCAGACAGGGCTGACAGAGTCATATCAATATAAGGTTTACTTTTCAAGTTGATAACTTCTATCTCCGACTTACCATCAACTAAGGGCAGAGCAAAAAGCAGTCCTGAAACAAACTGAGAACTTGTTGAACCATCTACATTCACCTTTCCCGCTCTTAAAGGTCCCTTCAACCTTATAGGTAATTTACCTTCATTGTCTTCAAAATCGACTCCCATCCTACGAAGCGCTTCTTTCATCATTCCAACTGGTCTTCGCAACAGGCTTCCTTCACCAGTTATAAGCGTCTCCTTGTCACCAAGAGAAATAACAGGAGTAAATAATCTTATACATAACCCACTTTCTTTGCAATTGATTATGTCATTAACAAGGCGAATTTTCCCACCTGTCCCCTCAATTTTGACTAACTCATCCTGGCTATCTACCTTAGCACCAATAGATTTCGAAATTTCTATAGCCGCAATAGCATCCCTACAGTCAGAAGGGTTCCGTAATGTCGATACCCCATCCGCAAGCGTGGCTGCCGCAACTGCCCTTATCATCATGCTTTTGGAAGCAGGAGCTTTTACAATTCCTTCAACTGATGAGGGCAATACGGATCTCTTCATACAACCTTTCTACAACCTCACTTAAATTCTTACCTTCATTTAAAATAACAATATCAGAAACATCAGCGTAAAATTCAATCCTGCTTTTAAAGATTTCGTACGCTCTTTTTCTGGTATCTTCAACATTTAATAACGGTCTATCATCGGATGTTTTCCTCTTGAGAGCCTCGTCCACAGAACAAAGAAGCCATATATTAAAACATTTTCGTTTTAAGAGCTCTCTGTTTTCTCTCTGTATCACTACTCCTCCGCCACAGGAGACAACCTTTTTTCTACCAATTGTTCTTCTGAGTATCTCGCTCTCAGCTAACCTAAACTTTTCCTCACCGTCTTGCTCAAATATATCCCTTATTTTCTTGCCGGCTCTTGCCTCAATGGTAGCGTCAAGATCAACAAACTCCCATCCAAGTCTGTCAGCAAGCACTCTACCAACTGCAGTCTTACCCGAAAGCATAAACCCGATAATGGCTATCGCATCAAAATCTTTCCCTTTCAAAACTTCCGAGAAACTAACCTCATCAGTGTTAATTTTCCTTCCAGTAAACATCTCAAATGCAGGAATCGACTGTCCAACAAGCCAGTATAAACTGTCAAAAACTACACAACCCTTCTCTTTTGCAACATTCTTTAACGGAGAAACACCATAATTCGCATCCATAAATACCTGCCCAGGTCGGAGCCACTCTTCCTTAATCAAGTCAACGCCACGGGGTAGTGCCGAGATGACAATATCAACCTCCTTTACCACATCTTCCAGATGGTCAATGGGAACATAAGAACAACCTTCCTGTAAGGCAAAATTTCTGGCCTTCTCTAAGGTTCTATTCACGACCGTAACCTCTCCGCCTTCATCTTTCAAAACACGAGCGCAAACTTTACCAGCACCTCCCAGACCAATAACCACTGCTCTTTTATCCTTAACACTTACATTATATCTATCGAACACATACTTTACTCCACTAAAGTCTGTGTTATATCCGGAGGATTCCCCACTCTCATTGACCACGATTGTATTTACAGCATTTGCCCACTTTGCCTCTTCACTAACCTTATCAACGAATGAAAAAGCATCTTCCTTAAAAGGGGACGTAACGTTAACTCCTTTTAGCTTCAGCAATTCGAAGAACTTTCTCAATTCTCCAATGTTGTTGAGAGCAAGCCTCAAATAAAATCCAGTCTGCCAGGAGAGCCTAAAATACAAGTTCATCAAGTCAGGGCTTTTACTGTGGGATATTGGCTTTCCAATCACACCAAAAATGCTCATAGATATTTTTCTATCGTCGCTATCATATTCTTAAGGCTTTTGTAATCTATCTGCCCTTGAGCTGTCTTTTTACCTCTACTATAGCAGGCATAGGTGAATGGAGCCCCAAGAAAAGGTGCGATAATTCTTGTAATCTTGCCTTTATTTCCCATCCCGAACGCTATCATATCACCCTGACTGAACTCATAAAGAGACATAATAACCGCATTATCTGCTACTCCGTTTGACATGGTAACAATTTTTACTATATCCGCGCCTTCGGAACGACATTTCTCGTAGATATCAACCAGTTTTTCCTTAGCCGGAGTAACATCAAAGTTGTGGTAAGATAGAATAAGCCTGGTGGGGCTATTCTTTAATTTTTCTTCAAGTATATTTTTTAACTCGCTGTCAGTAATACCCAGATCAACGTAAGCTATTCCGCAGTCAATAGCCTTTTCAAAAAACTTTGCACGCACAGCTATGTCATCCCCACCTCGGTAGGTTACTACGATCTGTTTATACTTCTTTACGACTTTGCAGAAGGCTGATTTATCCTTAGCAAGGTCGAGGCGCACCTCTACAAGAAACTTTTGATCCAGTAACCTGCCCACAGTTTTTTCGTCGACAAAAGGAAGACTAACACAAATCATCCAGCACCTTCTTTAAATCCCTAAACTTCATTTTACGAATTACACTCTTGCCTAGCTCTTCCAGTAGCACGAAGTAAATCGAATCTACTTCTTTTTTCTTATCCTTTCTAATTGCGCCCATTATCTCATCAATACCATATGAAAAATCGGTGGGCAAGCCATACTTCCTGAGGAGTGACACAGCTCTTTCTTCATCTTCTTTCTTTAATCCGGAAACTGCCCTGGAAATCCTCAAAGCTGCAACCATCCCGATACTAACTGCCATCCCGTGGCTGATACCTGAAAGTTTCTCTATAGCATGTCCAATTGTATGCCCAAAATTAAGTTTTCTTCGTTCAAAAGACTCTTTTTCATCCCGCATTACAATATCAGCTTTTATTTCAACACACCTTTTTATCACCCGGTGGGTACTCGAGGGTTCAAGGGCCAGGATACTTTCGTAGCTTGAATCCAGATAGTCAAAGAGTTCCGAATCCGCTATCAACGAGTACTTTATTATCTCAGAAAACCCATTCACCAGTTCCTTTCCAGGCAGAGTCTTCAAAAACTCTGTATCACATATAACGAACTCCGGTTGCCTGAATACCCCGATTATGTTCTTGTAGCCTTCAAAGTTAATCCCATTTTTCCCACCTATACTTGCATCAACCTGCCCCAGAAGCGTGGTAGAAACGAAACCAAATCGCAATCCTCTCATATAAGTGGAAGCCACGAACCCGGCGATATCAGTTGCCACACCACCTCCAACCCCAATGATGAACCAGGATCTATCAACCCCTTTCTCCAGAAGCTGTCCATAAATATTCTTCAATCCATCAAGCGATTTCGAATTCTCACCGGGTTCAATTAGTATACGGTCGTAGTTTTTAAAAAAATCCTTATACAACTTCTGAACATTTTTATCAACAAGCAAGATAGCCCTGCCAGAGACGTAATTACCAAGATTCTCTATGCTCTCACCTATAAGAATCCTTGAGGTCGAGGCTTTCGTTTTTATGAGTACCTCACTTACGTTTCCTGTAGGACTCAACTGGCAACCCTCCCGATTACTTCATATTACTATAAAGTTCCCGCACCTCTTCCATCAGTTCCTGAAACTGATCAGGAGTTAACTGTTGATCCTTATCGCTCAAAGCTTCTTCAGGTTTATAATGAACTTCAATTAGTAAACCGTCAGCACCCGCAGCAATTGCTGCAAGACTCATAGGTTTTATCAAACTTACTCTACCTGTGGCATGGGAAGGGTCAACTATAACTGGCAGATGAGAAATTTCCTTGACTGCAGGAACAATACTCAGATCCAGTGTGTTCCGTGTATATGTTTCAAATGTCCTGATCCCCCTTTCACATAAGATGACATTGGGATTACCTTCTGAAAGGATATACTCTGCACAGTTAAGCCATTCGCTCATTTTAGAATACATTCCTCTTTTCAGCAAAACGGGCCTGTTTACCTTTCCTACCTCCTTAAGCAGAGAAAAGTTCTGCATATTCCGGGCACCAATTTGTAATACATCCACATATTCACAAATCCAGTTAACGTCTCTTGAATCCAAAACCTCGGTTACAACTGGTAAATCAAACTCTCTCCTTGCTTTCTCAAGGATCTTCAATCCCTTCAGACCAAGTCCCTGAAAAGAGTATGGAGAAGTCCGGGGTTTAAAAGCACCCCCTCGCAGCATATCTGCACCAGCTTTCTTCACAGCTTCAGCGGTTTTCATCAGCTGGTACTCACTCTCAACAGCACAGGGGCCGGCAATAACTACCAATCTTTCCCCTATACGCACTCCATTTACTTCAATTATTGTTCTTTTTGTCCCGCTCTCTTTTGATGCTAACTTTATATCCTTCATAACAAATACCTCAAAATCAAATC
>QNCQ01000063.1 GCA_003645825.1 Fidelibacterota bacterium | reverse complement strand
TTTTGAAGGGATTTCCTGTGGGATGTCAAAATTATTTCTCTCAAGCTTCTCCACAGCGTATTCGAGATACGCCCTTTGATGATTAAAAAGCTGCTCTATACGAAAAAGATTTGCCCTTCTATTGGCCTTTAGCCACAATGAGGTATATTCTTTCTTCATAGTATCAACATCGTCCATCAAGCTCTTCATCTGTGCCAATATCTCTACTTTCAGCTCTTCGTCAACTTTCCCGGTTTCTCTGTATTCCTTTAAGAATCTATCGACTATGCGCGCAAGTCTTAGTTTTTTCCCAGCGTACTTTCCGAATTTTGCTCCTATCTGAAGATAATCAAGGTACTCTGCATTGGTCTCAGCTTCCTGTCTCATGTCCCCAATAAGCGAAAGCGCCTGATCACTGGCAAGAGAAAGCAGCTCCGCCTTTACGAGCGATAAACCCTGTGGTGGATAAAATGGATACGACCAGATATAGGAAAAATTCGTATTAGCAGGTATCATATTCAGATACATTATCAAGGAGTTAAATTTTCTCCCATCCACCCCCAGAAAGTACCTTGCAAAATGTTTATTAAGCTCGAGGAAATTTCGACTCTCCGAGTTCCATGCCGTTTCTGCACCATAGTAATAGCACAGATAGTTCTGCTCCCGCAAATTAGGACCTCCAAAATCCCCCCAGCTGGAGATTACGGTTCCTATGGAACCTTTGTCCTGCCCCGTTAGATTAAAGTAGCGAATATTCAACCATGCGAAGAAGAAATTTGGAACAGGATTTACCCAATTGTGAATTCCGGGAGAAACAAGTACCTGAAATCCTTTATCCTTCAAAAGCTCAACAGATGGGTAATAATCAGAAGGCCAGTAATGCCAATCGACTATAATGATGTCCTTAGGAAGATATTTGAGAATCTCTGGGTGACTGAGTATTATATCGCCATACATCAATACTTTTTTGCCATGTTTCTTTAAATATTTGTAGACCTTCAGATAGTGTTCTGCATGAGCCTTCGCTAATCCAACTTTTTTTACATATTCCCTGTTTTTACCAAGCCCAACATCCCAGGATTCATCAGCTCCCATGTGGAAAAACTTAGACTTAAAGATAGGTACAACTTCGTCCAATAAGCTAAAAAGAAACTCATCTGCCTTCTTGCTTCTTATGTCCAGAGATGCAGCTCCAGGAAACTCTGCAAACTGTCTGTAATTGTCCATATTGAGGATATTCTCAAAGTGGCCGAGAGTCTGGAATATGGGAACCACTTCCACAAAATATCTCTGTGCGTAGTTCTGAAGTTCCTCAAACTCCTGGCGAGAGAGGGCGCCTCTGCCTTCCCCGATATCTGGATACCTTTCGACCCTGACAAGGTCCTCAAGATAAGGCATATAGACATTGTATTTCATCATAGATATCTGCCGTATAATTTTCTTGAAATTATCCATTGTCGAAACCTGCCCCCTGCTGATGTCATCTGAGAAGGCTCTCCACTTTAGCTCTGGATAGTCCCTTATAACGCAGCACGGCAGCTCATTCCCAAACTGAAGGATAAGCTGTCTCAAAGTTAGAATTCCATAATACAATCCTTTCTGACTTTTGGACGCCACAATGGCTTTTTGGGGTTCTATCGCTACATAATATCCCTCTTCCTTCATTTCCTTACTGAAAATAAACAATTTCCCTCCGATAGATACAGAATCTCTTTTGCTATTACTGACAACAAGTAAAATATTAGCGCTCTCTTTCTTAGAGGCATTAAAAACCTTTTTTTTCAATTCATCCACCACAGTGCTTCTAAACAGCTCAAGCCCAACGTTTTCATTTTCCCCTGTATTCTCACAGAAGATCCCTATTCTTTCTGGTAAATTGAACACTCCTTCTTCTATACGAATTTCCTGGGGAGAAGGAAAAACGTCCAGTTTGCTACCAAAAGCTATGGAAACAATCAGGAGGCAAAAAAGCAACCCTCTTAAATCCATAATCACCTCCCTTTTACCAATTCATTAGATGAACGTAATCACTTCTGATAACCACTTTTTCTCTGTTTGCAGGAAAGCCAGCCTTCGGTTCAGCAATAACCTTTCAATCCCTTTTACATCTCTTAGCTCTGTAAGACTGCGATAGCATTCCTTTATCAACCTATTTATTTCTCCTATATAGATGTTTACTGACTCGATAACTTCCTCTTTATCAAGAGCTCCGGAAAACATCAAACCAAGCTCTATTCCAGACAGATCCGATGTAGGCAAAGAAAGAAGCTTTTTAATTTCCTCCCTGAGGACCCTCTGTCCTTCATGCGAAAGAGAATAAACTTTCTTTGCCGGCAAAGCTTCCTGGCGCACCACCTCGCTTACAACCAGCCCTTCTTTCTCGAGCTTTTTCAGCACAGAATAAATAGTCGAAAATCCTATATTGAACCTTTCCCTTATCCCTTTTTCTTCTACCTTTTTCTCGATATTATAAGCGTGAGTTGCACCCTCACTAACTATGCCAAGAATAATTAATTCCAAGGATGTCATGTTCTCACCCCCACAAACCTACAAATCCCACAAAAGTTATGTCTCTGTCCTGACAATATCACCCTTTTAATGCTTCTATATTCCTTTTTAAACCTTCTAACCCTGCCCTTTTTAGTACGCTCTTTTGGAAAAGCGTGGAAAATTCATCATTTGAAAGCTCAGACCATTCCTTTAGATCTTTGCACACTATTTCAACATTTTCGTAATATCCCTTGTTGTGTGTTTCCTTCAGATGTCTCTTATTCCACGGGCATGCATCCTGACAGATGTCACACCCGAAGATATACCCCGCTCTTGCTACCAGTTCCTTCTCCCGGACAGAGAAAGCCCCTTTCTTTTCCACCGTAAGGAAGGAGACGCATCTGTCGACGTCCAGGAAATAGGGTTCGGCAATCGCCCCCCCAGGGCAGGCGCGGATACATTTATCACAATCTTTACATCCGTCCAAAACTTGTGGTCTTTTGTAGCCACTGACTTCTTGATTTAAAAAGGCTATTCCGATAAAGCAAAAAGACCCCAGACCGGGAAAAATTACCAGAGAATTCTTTCCATACCAGCCAAGACCTGCCTGGACAGCATAAACTTTTTCAAGGAAGGGGCATGTATCAACACATACTTTCCACTGAAGCTCAGGGACTTCTTTCTGTATCAGTTTCAAGGCTTGTTTTATTCTCTTCCGGATGAATCCGTGATAATCTACACCTATTGCGTACTTAGATACCATGGGATAAATTTTTTCGCTTCCAGAGCAAAAGGTGTTAGTGGCAGAGTAAAAGTAATTGTCAACAAACACGACAACTGCTTTCGCCCAGGGCAACACAGAAAGTGGGTTTATTCGGGACCCAAGACCCCTTCTATACCACTCCAATCCCTTATGATAGCCCTTTTCAATCCAGTACTTGAGTTTTTCTACAAAAAAACTCTCCACCTCGGGAAAAGAAACCCCTACTCTTGAGAAACCACGCTCAAAAGCAACCTTTTCTAACTTCTTAAAGTCTATCATAAGCCTTCAAATTGACACCATAAAATAATTAAATTATTTTGGATATGGAAAAACCTTCTTACCTGAAGTTGCTGAAAAGCGGGAGTCTGGCTGAAATAAAAGATTTTCTGCTTCAGAAACTACAAAAATGTGATATCTGTCCACATAACTGCCTGGTGGATCGAACCAGCGGGGAAAAAGGGAAATGCAATGGCGGAAGCCTGCCCAAAATATCAGGTGCTTTCCCCCATTTCGGCGAGGAACCTCCTATAACAGGCAAGAATGGCTCCGGCACAATCTTTTTCACGGGCTGCAACCTGAGATGTGTTTTCTGTCAGAACTATGATATCAGCCACTTAGAAGCGGGTTTCGAAATTTCCATCGCTGAACTGGCCGATATAATGATAAAGCTACAGGCCAGGGGATGCCACAATATTAACCTTGTAACACCGACCCATTTCCTTCCTCAGATTGTCGCTGCAGTGGAAATTGCAGCGGAGAAGGGGCTACATATACCCATTGTTTACAATTCCAGCGGATATGAAAAACCGGAAACCCTGAAAGTCGTTGAGGGAGTGATAGATATCTATATGCCGGACTTCAAGTTCTTTGACTCTTCTCTCTCAGAGAGATTCACAATCGCAGGAAACTATCCAGATTTTGCAAAAAGAGCTATACGGGAAATGTACAGGCAGGTTGGCCCGCTGAAAACAGATAACCACGGGATTGCATATCGGGGGCTACTGATAAGGCATCTGGTAATGCCCGGTCACGTTCATGATTCCAGGATGATAGTAAAATTCTTGAGCGAAACCTTGCCAGAGCGGACTTATCTCAACATCATGTGTCAGTACAGACCATATTACCTGGCCCAAAAATTCCCGGAGATAAATCGCTCCCCCGATTATCGCGAATGCCTTGAGGTTGCTACTTTTGCAAAAAGACTTGGTTTTTTCTCGGAGGATTGGTAAGATAAATTTTGTTACGGATCCTTAAAAAGAGTCAGAAAGGGATGTCTATGTCTAAGCTAAAAGTTTTATTTGTGTGCACAGGTAATTCAGTAAGGAGCCAGATGGCCGAGGCACTTTTAAAACACTTCGGAGGGGGCAAGTTCGAAGTTTACAGCGCCGGGACAAGTCCGGCTTATGTCCACCCAAACACCATCCAGGTAATGGATGAAATCGGCATCTCTATGGAAGGACATCGGTCAAAACATATCAGCGAGGTTGAACAAATAGATTTCGATTACGTCATCTTACTTTGTGAGGTAGCTGCAACAAGCTGCGCCCACCTAAAGAGCAAAAAAGGAACTTTGACCTGGTTTATCGAAGACCCGATCCGTGTAATTGGTCCAGAGGAAAGAAAGCTCACTGCATTCAGAATCACCAGGGACATTCTTAAGGATAAAATTTTAGAATTCATCAAAAGTTTGAAAGAGAAACAGTAGAACGAAATGATATAAAGCTTTTCTAACTTACTTATCCTCACAATGTAGGGGGTATTACCTCCACGGGAACTTGTGATGTGAGTCTATTCTTTCAGGTGGCAAATCTCCACGAGGACTAACTAATTAAGTATCTGTACCCAACCAAAGGTTCGCCGGGGTGACAGATGTCTCTAACTGTAGGAGATGAAAGCCTAAGCATAATCCAGGGCAAGTAAAAAATCTTATGAGCCAGCTGCTTATGCCATTTGTGTCAGGATATAATGAAGTGTGCAAACAACTGGATCGATGGCAATCAAGTAAATGGGATCATGACTATCTTTTCACCATAGCGAATCTTGATTATACCAGTGACCGTAAAATCCAAGCTAAAGCCAAATAAAAGCGCCCTTATCTGTGTTTTCTAATTTCAGCAGAATTCTCTATTGCTTTGCCAAAGAGCCTTAATTTGTTGAATTCAAAAGGGAAAGGACTTATATTTAAACAAGAGTTCTGTTAATAACAAAGAAAGAGTGGAATCATGACAGGAAAAGCGAGCGCAAAAAAAACTCCAGGTCGTTCTTATGATTCAAAAACGAGCGAAGTGTGCGCTGTATGTTCAGGCACAGTGGTTTATCGCAAGAGCTCTTATTTTGGACATAAGATTTACTACAAGGTGTGCAACAACTGTGGTTGGTATGAAACGATGGACAGGGATACCTGGGTGGAAAAAGTCTTCGCTACCGCAGAAAAGGGAGATATTCCTTCTGGTAACTCAGCGCTGGCTAAGTCTGAAGTAGCAGAAACTTCTGCCCACCAGGAACCCAGCACTCAGGTACAAACAGAAAAACCAGAACAGCAGCCAACGACAGAGAAGCCGAAACGGAGAAGGGGTCGACCACCGAAGTCCTCTAAAAAGAAAGAAGACAGTGACAAATCATGAAACCCCTGATCTATAAATTTTCCGTGTACCTTTTTAGGTCCTGGGCATGTTTGTAAAACTCTTCCGGGGTTAACTCTTTCATAAAAACGAGCCCATGAGTTGCCCGAAGACGGGGGTGTTCATTGTGAACGAAGAAATCCCTTCCCAGACAGGTTTTGATAGCAGTATACTGCTCGACCTGAATTTTTTGTGCCAGGTCACAGAAAGGCCCATCGTACTCCCAGCTCGGAAAGCTTGCAGACCTTTGTGATCCAAAACACTCCATGAAAGAATTTTTCAAAATTGCCATGGAATTAAGGCTCACAGGTACATACATATTCGCCTCAGCAGGGTGAAATCTATACCAGACATTCCTGTAACCAAGAATCTTCAGGTTGGAGGTATCGTGATCACGCTGGTACAATTTTAGAGCTTCTGCGATTGCCTGGAGTACTTTGTAATGGGTGTCCGGCCCACTTCCTTCAGGGTCCAGAGCTACAGTAATCACTGTCGGTCTGATCTTTTTCATAAGTTCGTATGTAGGTGTTACATCTCTTTCAATTGTTGGGAGTTCAGTAAAAATATCTCCTTTGTAGAATCCAAGCCTGAGATGGTTGACATTTGTTACCTTGATCCCAAAATATCGCCATATCAGATCGGCTTCCCATTCTCTTATTCGTCCTTTTATTTTCTGTACGTGCTCTATATCTTTTTTCCCGGGATACTGTGTACGACAGTAGTTTATCAACTCATCAACTCTATCTTCCAGGTACTCCAGAGCCGTTTCTTCGTATATCTCTATCAGATTTCTTAATAGCCTCCGTGAGGTGGCCTCATTCTTGGTTGTATAGCTATTCTCAGCAATCCCGTCGAGATATAAATTTACATCTCTGATTCTCCCATCTATATAAGCGGGATCAAAGTATCCCTCCTCCATAAGCCTATGGAACTTCCGCGATCTGATCCACCTTTTTAACTCAAGCAGTAGCTCCAGGAGATAGCTATTGGTTACCGATGTAAAACCGCTGGTCATATAGTTAAAATAATGTTTATTGCTTGGGTCTCGAACCAGATGAACTATATAAGGGAGATAACCAAGCATAATATCATCATGATGAGGTCCGGTATGCATGTAGACCTGATTCCCTGGGGTTTCCATTCCTTTTTTGATTTTTCTGGTTATTGAATTGTATACTTTTTTGTTGATCTCCTCCATGGAGAGTCTGGTTTTGCGAAGAAGTTCACTGGCCGCCTTATCTGAACTGTAATCTTCTCTATTCAGGCTGAGCAGGCACTTTTTACGTGACAAGGCAAGATCTATAACTACCCTTTCCACTTCTTCAGAGCTCAAACCTTCCTTTTTTACGAGATATTCCCATCTTCTCTCTATCAGGTTAACCGTGGCACCGCGGGTCAGATAGAATCTTGCGTTGGGCAAGGAGCTAAGAATAGAGGCGGGATACTCTATCCTGGGTTCGCTCTGGATAGAATCGGCAACAATTTTTGCCTTCGCTTCTCCCGCTGCCATTATAATTGCCACGGCATCTTTATTGTAGGTGATTGTGCCCAATCCTATGGTAATGACTAAACGGTTTCGCGAGGTTTCGATCCCGCCAAGATCAACTGCGGCGGCAGCCTGGGTTTCGTAATTTGTTTCGGTTAGCCTGGTAGTGGAAAAGTGATCGCTTCCTCTGACATTAAAGCCTATGTGTCCGTCGGGTCCTATGCCGCCAAGGAAGAAGCCTATACCTCCCATTTTCCGTATCTTTTCTTCATACCTCATGCAGAACTCGTCCGCTAATTCAATGGTTTTCTTCTGCAATCTCTCCAGGCGATTTCGGGGCCACCTGGTTCTTAAACTTAAGTCAACCTTTAAATCTGGAAAAATTTCCTTTACGGGGAGATTCCCCGCAGTACCAATTTCATTAGTGTTGATAAACATCGCTTTTTTAGGATCCAGACCAAACTTACCGATGTAGAATTTCTGTATATAGTAATAGAAGCTGTTTTGCTGATTGGGATCTATTGGGTAGAATTCATCTATTTGAACAAAATGAAGGCTTTTCATGTCAGGATGTCTTCCGGGATCGATTCCTACTTCTTCCAGCTCAGCCTGAACTTTTTTCTTGTCCCAGTTATTCAAATAAAAATCGACCCACTTTATAAAGTACTCTGGGGTCTTTCCAGTTGGCAGGGATATGACGCCACCTGGATTATTCTGAACCCATTCCAGAAATCTGAGAGCTGTCATCTTCCCCAGCTCAGGGAAATTATCAACTTCTATAACTGGAATCTTTTCTACAGGAGCGTACATGAGTTTCCTGCCTGACTTTTTCAAAAAATATTCCTCAACGTGAGAATTAAGACGCTTCTTTTTACCCACTTTAGCCTCCTTCAGAGAGCTAAAAAATCTTTAAATTTACGCATTTCCAATTCAAATTACAGATAAGTTTGTTTGTAGGGATAAATAATTTGATTTTTATCCATAATGTTTTAGCTTATATCGAAATTTGAAGGGGATGTGAAATTGGGACGAATTTTGGATCTTTTTTCTATGGATGAGCAGGCCAGAAAAGAGAAAATTCTTCTTTGTATGCCCTTTAATAAGCTCGATTTCCAAGTAGCTATATCAAGTTTTGCGGAAGTAGTGGACGATGGATCATCCGAAGTCTTTTTTCTTGTACCCCAGGCTTTCTTTCATATGGTTAGGTCGATTGAAAGTTGTTTCCTTTTGCCTCTTCTGAAT
>QNCQ01000062.1 GCA_003645825.1 Fidelibacterota bacterium | reverse complement strand
TTTTAACTATGAGTATACACAGAGGGAGGCTGTACACCCACCGATGGAACCTTCGCCGCAGGCAGGCAGGTAGAACACTTTCAGGTAGGCGGCCACGAGGATTAACAGGAAACCTTTGTATCTGTAAACTCTGTTTATTTTGTATTTCTGTTCTAATGTTTTTCATCGCTTGTCAACCGAGGGTTTCATTGCGGCCGGACTGGGCACAGGATTTAATCATTTATGAAGTAGCTACCAAGGGGTTTACTTCACCTAATGGTCCCGAGAGTGGAACATTTCGTTCGCTGATGGAAAAGATGGACTATCTTGAAGATCTGGGTGTAAACGCGGTCTGGCTGACTGGTCATTCACTATCCGACTCAAGTCACTTCTATGGAATCTGGACGCAATACGCCTGTATCGAACCTGATAAGCTCGACCCAAGCCTGGGGACGGAAGCGGAATTCAAGGAAATGGTTGCTGAGGCCCATCGCCATGGGATTCGCATTTTTCTGGATACTATCGAACATGGTGTAATGAGTTACAGCCCACTGATTAAGCAGCATCCTGATTGGTTCGAAGGCGGTTCCTGGGGCATGACGGATTACGACTGGGATGGTAATCATCCAGATCTAGAAAAGTGGTGGATTGAAATTTGGACTAAAGCAGTATTGGATTGGGGTGTGGATGGGTTCCGCTGTGATTGCGGTCTTCACAGACCTGACCTCTGGCTTGAAATCAGGCGTCGCTGTGCCGCTGCTGGTAAGCTGATCTTTATCCTGGGTGAAAGTGGGGTAGAAAATGTCAGTGATGCCTGCCAGCGTGATATTATGCTTTTTGATCAGCGCAGAGGGCGGCTTGACAATCACGCGGTGTTGACAAATCTGAGTTCAGTAAAAGACCTCTTTCATCAGCCTTTTGGACCTGACGATATCGCTTTTAATTGTACCATCTTCTACAAGGATGGAAGCATTTCCACAAACGCAGATGAGGACGGTACATTGGAATTGCGCTTTCTTGGTTTGGGAGAAGATGTGATCGGTTTCTGGGAGCGCGATCCAGATGGTGCACCAGACTGGACTTGGCTTATTCGAGGTTTCGACAGGGATAAGTCAATCCAGAATATTCAACTAACATGCCCGGAGCGCAGTTGGCGCTGGCAGTTACAAAGAGGTGGCTGGCAATTAGCCGTGACGGAACAGAATGACGGCCTAAAAATCAGTGGCGGTAATCCCCTGCCGGGGCCAAAGTTACGAGTAATCTCCGTCAGCTGTCACGATTGTGGGTGGGAGGGATTCCCTGCTGATAAAAATCCCTATATGGTCCAGGGAAGCCGTTTTGTATTTGGTTATGGTTGCCTTTTTGTTCCGGCAATTCCGATTTTCATGAGCGGGGAGGAATTTGATGCAGACTACCGTCCCCTGCCGCGTCTGACACCTGACCTTTATGGTAAAGGAGAGGCAGGGAAGGGGCGGTGGCTCTACGGCTCCTGGCTGCAATGGGATCAGCTGAAAGAAGAACGGCATAGAGCTATGCTTGAGGATGTAAAACGCATGATAGCAATCCGCAGAGAACATCGGGATCTGATTCACGCTGTTGATCCAAAAAAACCGGATATTACTATTCAACCAATTCCCATAATATCTTTTGTGGACCTGCCAGTTCCTTATTTACTCTCCAATGGGAAACGAGCCATACTGGTAGTGGGTAATCCAACTGAAAACACGGTAGAGGTTAAATTGCAGATAACCGAGGAAATTCTGGACACCGCTATCGGTTGCCAGGAGCCAGTGGTGACGAATCTCTGGCCTCGTGAAAAGCGCATCGGTCGCATCAATGTAAAAGACCTTGCACATTATAAGGTAAAGGTTCTCCGGGATGGAATTCCTGGTGGCGGGCTGGCTGTGCTACGTTTCGAGCGGGAGTAAAACCGATATGAATGGGTATGAAAGAATAAAAGCAGCAATTGAGGGTAGACGAGCGGACCGTGTACCTGTCATGCTGCATAATTTTATGTTGGCAGCCAGGGAAGCGGGCTACACTATGGAAGAATTTCGGAACGATCCCAAAAAGATTGCCGATGCATTTATTCAGGCAGTTGAACGCTATGAATATGATGGTATCCTAGTGGATATCGATACGGTCACTCTTGCCGGGGCGGTTGGTGTCCCGGTGGACTTTCTGCAGGATGCGCCAGCTCGCTGTACAGTGGGGCACCTGAAATCGATTGATGGAGTGGATAACTTGCCCCCGGTTAATATTGCCGAGTACAAATATGTACAGATTTGGCTGGAAGCGGTACGTCGGCTCAAAGATTATTTTGGGAATGAAATTTATATCCGTGGGAACTGTGATCAGGCTCCTTTTTCCCTTGCCAGCATGGTACAGGGAGTTCAAGACTGGTACATTGACCTTGTTCTGAATGAAGAGAAAGCTTTGCAACTTCTGGAATACTGTAGTACCGCGACCTGCCAGTTTATTACGTTGATGGCAGAGACGGGCGCTGACATGGTTTCTAACGGAGACAGTCCAGCCGGGCCACAGATGATTTCGCCAGAAATGTATCGAAAATTTGCGTTGCCTTATGAACGGAAGATAGTGATGACTGCTCATAGTCTTGGATTACCCTACGCCCTGCATATATGTGGCAATACGGATTCGATTCTGCCATCGATGCTGGAATCTGGCGCTGACGCACTGGAGCTGGACCACGGAACAGATGCCCGTCTGGCGCACGATCTAATGAAGGACAAAGCAACATTTATTGGCAATATTGACCCCAGTGGAATTCTCACGTTTGGAACAGTGGATGATGTGAAGCGAAAGACCGAGGAAATTATTACAATTTTCGCGGATACACCACGATTTATTTTGAATGCCGGGTGTGCCATTCCGGCGGAAGCGCCCTCAGAAAACATACGAGCTATGATTGAAACAGCGCGACAGTATCGAATAGGTTAAATGCAACAGACGTGCGAAATAGTATAAAATCTTTGGAAAAGAAATGAGATTACTGGGAACTCTGGATTGGATATTTATTGCTCTTTATTTTTTAGTGATTTTTGCAGTTGCCTGGTGGTCGGTACGACAGGAAAAATCTACCCGTCAAAATTCTAATGGGTATTTTCTTGCCAGTCGTAATGCTGGTTGGTTTGTGATAGGGGCGTCTCTTTTTGCTTCGAATATAGGTTCTGAACATCTAGTCGGATTGGCAGGAACAGGAGCAGCCAGCGGTGTTGCGGTTGGTCAGTTCGAAGTTATGGCATCATTGATTTTATTGATACTTGGTTGGGTCTTTGTTCCCTTTTATTTGCGAAGTGCTGTTTATACCATGCCAGAGTTTCTGGAGCGACGCTATTCGCCGGAGGCTCGGTGGTATCTGTCTATTATTTCAATTATTGCCTATGTACTAACCAAAATATCCGTCACTGTAGCGGCTGGCGGTATTGTATTTGAGACACTAATGGGTGTCGATTTCTGGACCGGTGCTCTGATCGTGGTGATAGCTACTGGTATCTACACCGTTTTGGGGGGGGTTGCGGGCAGTGCTTTATACTGATATGCTGCAGATGTTTATCCTGATTGGCGGGTCGATATTGTTGACGGTGACAGGACTGGTGAAATTGGGTGGGGTACGACGATTATATGAGATTGCTGGATCTGAATATTTCAGCATGTGGAAACCCGTGTCTGATCCAAACTTTCCCTGGACGGGCATCATTTTTGGCATTCCAATTTTAGGCGTCTGGTACTGGTGTACCGATCAGTTTATCGTGCAAAGAGTACTATCGGCGAAGAACATTGAAAATGCTCGGCGGGGTTCCATATGGGGTGGCTATCTGAAACTTCTGCCGGTGTTCATTTTTGTAATACCTGGGGTCGTGGCTCATGCACTGGCTAAATCTGGTCAGTTGACCCTGGAACGGCCAGACCAGGCTTTGCCAGCTTTGATCAGTGTGTTGATACCGGTCGGACTGCGCGGTCTGGTTGTGGCGGGACTGCTTGCAGCTTTGATGAGCTCGCTGTCATCTGTGTTTAATTCGTGCTCAACCCTGATTACACTGGACATTTATAAGAAGTTGCAACCAAAGGCCAGTGAAAAGCATCTGGTAAGGGTTGGTCAGGTTGCCACGGCGATCCTGGTACTTATGGGACTGGCCTGGATTCCTTTTATGAAGCTAATATCCGGACAGCTTTATCAATATTTACAAAGTGTTCAATCATATATTTCGCCCCCAATTGCTGCTGTATTTCTAATCGGGGTTCTCTGGCCAAGAGTCAATTCTAGAGGAGCTATTGCTTCCTTATTGACAGGATTCGTTCTGGGCATGGGGCGGCTGATAGCCGAGCTAAATAAATCGTTTCTGGGTGGCTGGCTGTATCGCTATGCCGATATCAATTTTCTTCATTTTGCAGTTTTGTTGTTTGCAGTCTGTTCTGCGGTGTTAATTATTGTCAGCCTCATGACGCAGGAACCATCTCGGACACAATTGAGTGGTTTGACATTTTCGACCGTCGGGAAGAAGGGAGAAACCAGGGTGAGCTAGGCGGGTTTGTATAAGGATATTATCCTGTCTGTTATACTGATACTTTGTGTAATTGTAGTTTGGGTGGTATTTTCTGGATAAACAAAGAGGAATAAAGAAATGAAAGCATGGAAAAGGATATTACAACTGAGTCTGGTTTTCAGTTTATTGGTGTTTCTACAGGCTCAGGGAAAACACTATTTAGCTTTTGAAAGTCCTGCTCAATTGCAGGAATATTTTCGCTGGTCGCCGGACAAGGCACCTATCATCAGCGCTCATAGAGGTGGACCGATGGAAGGCTATCCCGAAAATTGTATTGAGACCTTTGAGCACGCGCTTCTTTACGCACCATGCCTTATTGAGTGCGATGTTGCCAGAAGCAAAGATTCCGTGCTGGTGTTGATGCATGACCGAACTCTTGATCGGACAACAACCGGTAGCGGCTTGGTGAGTGATTACACGTTGGAGGAACTTAAGAAACTATATCTGAAAGATAATCAGGGAAACATAACCCCTTATCGAATCCCGACCTTAGCCGAGGTTTTGGATTGGGCGCGAGGTCGGGCGATCGTCGAATTGGATATTAAGGGTTCCATAGCTCCGGAAGAAATCGTCGCAATAATCCGAGAAAAGCGAGCGTTGAGCTATACGGTTGTTATTACATACAATATAGAAGTGGCGAAAAAATATCATGCGCTGGAGCCGCAACTGATGATATCGGCCTCGGCACGTGGTATTGAGGGTGCACAACGCCTGTTGGAAAGCGGTATAAACCCAAGCTGTATTATTGCATTCGTTGGCGTCTATGAGCCTGAGAAGAAGGTTTATGAATTGCTACATAAAAACAGCATTATGGCTATCTTAGGGACGATGGGAAACCTGGACCGCAAGGCTGAGAAGCACGGTATTAGCGTTTATAAAAAACTGATCAATAATGGGGCAGATATTCTGGCTACCAACAATGTTCCGTTGGCTGCCAGTATTTTGTGTAATTGAAGCGTATCGTTAATGGCATTTGATGTGATATGGAGGGGGAATCTATGAAACGATTGTTTTATTCTCTCATTGTAGGGTTCATTATTTTATTGGGAGGAAGGCTCCTCCCACAGGAGTATAACCCTGTAGCGGACCCTGATGCGGTTGTTAAATTGCAAAATGTCCGATTTACTGTTCTCACGCCCGGGCTGATTCGTATGGAATGGGCAGAGGATGGAATTTTCGAGGACCGTGCCTCGCTGGTTTTCGTCAATCGAAAGCTTCCTGTTCCTAAATATAAAACGAAGATAAAAAAGGGATGGCTTCAGATTAAAACCGAAAAATTTACCCTGGAGTATAAAGTCGGTAGTGGTCGATTCAGCAAAGAAAACCTACGGATTAGGTTTTATGTGGATGGTGTCCAGAAAGAGTGGAGACCGGGCATGGAAAACAGGGGCAATTTACTCGGTACAATCAGAACTCTGGATGGTTTTGATGGAACAATAATGCGCTGGACTACGAAAAAGCCAATTGCTCTGAAACCTGGTATATTGTCGAGAGATGGATGGGTGTTGATCGATGACTCCGACAGACCACTTTTTGATAATTCGGATTGGCCATGGGTAACTCCCAGGTCAAAGAAGGAAAGTCAAGATTTATATTTTTTCTGCTATGGTTCGGACTATAAAACCGCTCTGAAAGATTTTATCAGTGTTGCTGGAAGGATTCCGTTACCACCCAAATTTGCGTTTGGAATCTGGTGGTCGCGGTACTGGGAATATACAGATTTGGAGCTTCGCGAATTGGTCAAGGAGTTCGAAATTCACAACGTACCTTTAGACGTTTTGGTCGTTGATATGGATTGGCATATAACCTCAAGACCCGAGTGGTATAAGGATGGGAAAAAAATTAAGGATCAGGCAGGAGAAGAAATCGGTTGGACTGGATTTACCTGGAATAGAAACTATTTTCCTGATCCTAAAAAGTTTTTAGAATGGACAGAAAAGAAGGGTTTAAAGGTATGTTTGAATCTTCATCCGGCTTCTGGAATTCAGCCACATGAGGAGAAGTATCCGGAGATGGCTCGGGCTATGGGTATCGATCCTGCAACGAAGAAATATGTTCCATTTGATATTGTTAATCGTAAGTATGCTGAGAATTTTATGAAGATAATTTTACATCCCATGGAAGAAGACGGTGTTGATTTCTGGTGGTTGGACTGGCAGCAGTGGAGCACAACAAAAATTCCTGGTGTTAACCCTACATTCTATTTGAATTATGTATTTTTTAGTGATATGGAAAGGCGCAACGAAAAGCGCCCGATAATTCTTCACCGCTACGGGGGATTAGGCAATCATCGTTATCAGATAGGCTTTTCAGGTGATACCTTCATCAACTGGAAGGTTTTGGACTATTTACCTTATTTCACAGCTACAGCTTCGAACGTGTGTTTCGGATATTGGAGTCATGATATCGGCGGTCATATGTATGGAGAGAGCACACCGGAGCTCTATACCCGTTGGATACAGTTTGGTGCGTTCAGCCCGATATTACGAACCCACTGTACCAAAGCCAGTCAACAGGGGGGAATTGAGCGGCGTATTTGGGCTTACCCGCTGGATTATTTTTACGTTATGCGGGATGCTTTCCTTTTACGGAAGGCTTTGTTCCCCTATATCTATACAGCCGCTCGCAAGGCATACGATACTGGGATTTCTATTTGTCGTCCAATGTACTACGATCATCCGAAAGAAGAAAATGCTTACCGTTTTCGCAATCAGTACATGTTTGGTGATGATATGTTAGTTGCCCCTATTACCAGACCAATTGGACCGGATAGTCTCTTTGTCCAAAAAGATATCTGGCTTCCTGATGGCGAATGGTTTGAGTGGTCTTCTGGCACTCTGCTGAAGGGTGGTAAAGTGGTCCGGCGGTCTTTTTGTATTGATGAGATTCCGATTTATATTCGTGCTGGGGCGATTATTCCGATGGTTCCTGTACCGGAGTGTGGGAAATCCGATGATGATCATACACTTATTCTCAATGTATTTCCGGGAGAGTACGGGGAATTCACGATTTACGATGACGCTGGGAATGATAACCAGTATAAGAACGGTGTCTTTAGTTTAACGCACGTTGTTTCAACAAATAAAGGGAAAACTCAAAAAGTGTTGATTGAGGCGGTCAAAGGTGATTACCCGGGTATGCCAGAGTTCCGAGATTATGAGATTCGCTTCCACTGTCGTTTCCCCCCGAAATCTGTATGGATCAATGGTAAAGAAATTCCCTATCGGGAAGACGGCGTTCCGAACTCATGGAGGTACAATGGCAATGATCTCTGCGTACATGTATATACATCGAGAACATCCGTTCATCAGGATATGGAAATCAAGTGTCGCTTCCCGGATAATGACGTTAGGGCACTATCCGGTAAAAAGGGTCAATTTGCCGATATGATTAAATTCATGAAATTTCTAGCAAAGAATAATTGGGATAAATCGCGTTACTCAAACGATCTTGTGGTTCATGTGGCTCAGACCGGGCATCGAATGAGCCTGCATCCTGAAAACGCAGCTATGGAGATCAGGAACTTTGACAGCAAATGGGAAAAGGTGCTGGAGATGGTCAAAGCCAATGCTGACGAAAAAGCTGGCTATCGGGCCTATCTAGATTTACTTAAACGGTTCACAATGGCCAAATGATTGTATAATAGGAGAGATTATCTATGTTTAAGCGAAATATTTCCACTGCAGCATTAGTAATATTTCTGGTTTTCTTAACGACGGTTTCATGTACCCGAATTCCTGATCAGGCGGGTGCCTGGCGGGTAGAAGTTGGCCCTCCAGGTAATGAATTTTACGAAGTACCTTCTGAGAACGTATCACAAGATATTCCGCCATCAGAGGAACTCTTGCGTGTTGTGCAGATTCTTGCGCCATCCTATACCAGGGTCACAGATTGGAAAAGACTCGATGAAAATAAGTATTGGATACGTTCATCAGCCGGTTTTGAAAACTACGACTATACTATTTATACAGATGGAACAATTGAGGATATCTGCTACAGTAACGATTCTACAAGAACAAGAGAAAAAGCTTACTATCTTTTAATCAAAGAC
>QNCQ01000061.1 GCA_003645825.1 Fidelibacterota bacterium | reverse complement strand
CTCAAAGGAATGAAAGCGTATAGAGAAGTTTTTGCAAAACCAAACCATAAAATAAAACTAAACAGGGGTACCTTTATCTATGCTCGCTAATTTCAACAGAATTCTATTGCATTGTCATTAGCAGAAATTTTTCTGGACTTTTGATTAAAAAATCATATATTTAATCAGCATTTTGAAATGAGAAAGGGAGTGTGGTTTGAGGGGCAATGGCAAGGAAAAAATAATTTTTGTTTTGATAATGGTGATTTTTGGAATTTCTATAATTTTTCTTGGTAAAAGTAAGACATTGCCCTCTGGTCTTGTGACGGTACAGCTCAGCGATATTGATAACGAGGAATTAATTACAAAGATAAACGAAGCGTTAAAAAACATTGAAGGGATAAGACCCGTTTTTTTAGATAAAAAGACTTCTACATATACGCTGCGGTATGATTCAAGCATTGTAAAGTATGATGTTATAAGAAGCAGCTTTTTGAATGTTGGCTTAAAAATAGAAAAAGTGGAGAGGTTGAATAAGCTGACAGACCAAAAGTCTAATTCTATATTTAAAATAAAAATTACGAACTGATGGCTATGGAGTTAAAAGTTTTAAGAAAAAATTGGTGGTGGTATGAAAGAGTATGCAGGGCGGGTTATACCTGATAAGTGACCGTATATAGTCTGTAATTTAAACCCGCCCTAAGAGGCGGGTTTTTTTGTTATTTGTCCATCGTTTAATGATAGTTAAAGGAGGAGGTTGAAATGGAAAAGAAAATCACACTTTCAGAGGCTGAATTACCACAAAGATGGTATAATATTATTAGTGACCTTCCGGAAAAACCTGCGCCACCTGTTCATCCTATTGAACTTAGGCCTGTAAAGCCTGATGATCTAGAACCATTATTCCCTATGGCGCTTATTGAACAGGAAATGAGTGATAAGAGGTATATTGAAATTCCAGTTGACGTGCTAGACATTTATAGAATATGGAGACCCACTCCTCTTATAAGAGCAAAAAAGCTTGAGGAAGCTATTGAAACAAAATGCAAAATATATTACAAAAATGAAAGTGTAAGCCCTCCTGGTTCACACAAACCCAATACAGCAGTAGCTCAGGCTTATTACAACTATAAAGAAGGGATTGAGACAGTTACTACGGAAACAGGAGCAGGTCAATGGGGTAGTGCTCTCTCTTTTGCCTGTAATTTTTTCGGTCTTAATTGTAAGGTGTTCATGGTAAAGGTTAGCTATCAGCAAAAGCCTTATAGGAAATCTATGATGAAAGTATGGGGGGCAGAGGTTCATTCCAGCCCAAGTGAAGAGACTGAAATTGGGAGAAGAATTTTGTCCGAATCACCTGATAATCCGGGAAGTTTGGGTATAGCAATATCAGAAGCAATAGAAGTAGCTGTGAAAGATGAGAAGGCTCATTATTCCTTAGGCTCTGTTTTAAATCATGTTCTCCTGCATCAGACTATTATTGGTGAGGAGGCGATTAAACAAATGGGGATTGCTGGAGATTATCCAGATGTGGTTATAGGTTGTGTTGGAGGAGGAAGCAATTTTGCTGGTATAGTTTTCCCTTTTATAAGGGAAAAACTAAAAGGTAAAGAGATAGAAGCTATAGCTGTCGAACCTACTTCTTGTCCGACTTTAACAAAAGGGGAATACCTGTACGATTTTGGAGATACCGGGAAAATGACCCCCTTGTTATTAATGCATACTCTAGGACACAATTTCATCCCTCCAAAGATACATGCAGGCGGTCTTAGATATCATGGTATGGCACCTCTTTTAAGTCATCTGGTAAAGAATGGGCTCATAAAAGCGAGAGCGTACCCGCAGTTGGAGGTTTTCGAAGCTGCGGTTACTTTTGCAAAATCGGAGGGTATTATACCAGCTCCAGAAACAAGTCATGCTATACGATGTGTTGTAGATGTTGCTAAAGAAGCAGATCGCGAGGGAAAGCCAAAGACAATTCTTTTTAATTTTAGCGGACACGGGCACTTCGATATGACAGCTTATGAACAATATTTTGAGGGAAATTTGGAAGATTATTTCTTTGACATGAGAGATGCTAAGAAAAATATTGAGGAATTACGGGAAATAAATAGGAATATATCTATGTCGTGATTGAGATGAGTGCCCAGGGCGGGATTCGAACCCGCAAGCCCTCATGGGCACTAGGTCCTGAACCTAGCGTGTTTACCAATTTCACCACCTGGGCGGTCAATTAGCGAATTGAATTTAGGCAATAATATTTTTTTGTTCAATATGGATTCAATCTTGAAGACTTATAAGAATTTACTTGTTTTTTATAGAGGGGAAGAAGATGGGGAAGGGCGTTTTTGTATCTATGTTGTTATGTACATTGGTCATAATTGTTTCTGCACAGGTAGGAATGGTATATGAATTTGAACCGGTGATAGTTCTTGCATCGAGATATAATCAGAGTGTTCAGGACTTCCCGGGGCAAGTTGTTGTTATAACTGATGAGGAAATTCGTGATTTAAAGATTAGCTCTATAGAGGAGATCCTGGATAAGATTTGTGGGTTAGATATAAAATATAGAGGCCCGGAAGGAGTACAGGCTGATCCGGAGTTGAGAGGTTTTAGTTTTAATCAGCTACTCGTACTAATTAATGGGATGCAGATAAATGATCCGCAAACGGGGCATCATACCTTGGATATTCCAATTGATATTAACAATGTGGAAAGGATAGAGATTATAAGTGGGGGGAACTCCTATATAAACGGTGCCAATGCATTTGGGGGGACGATAAATATTGTGACGAAGAAAAGTAAAGAGGAGCGGTGTTTTCTTGAAAGTTTGGTAGGGGATAATAATTTCAGAAGTGTGTTCTCAAGACTGAATCTAAATAAGAATAGTAATAATCTTTTTGTAAGTTACAGATACAAATCATCTGATGGTTATATACATAATACCGATTTTTGCCTTAAAGGAGTTAATCTCGTGGGGACGGGAAAATTAGCCGGTTTTGATGCTTCACTAACAGCTGGTTACCATATAAAAGACTTCGGTGCAAATAGTTTCTACACTGAGAAATATAAGGATCAGCGGGAGGATACGAAATCTTTTTTTTCTGGGTTGAGTTTGAAGAAATCATCAGCAGGCAAATCTTTTTCTATGAGCATATATCATCGATATCATTATGACCATTTTCTTTTGGATTACAAGAATCCGGCTTTCTATGAAAACTTTCACAGAAAGAACACTACAGGATTGGAAGTTGAATACCTTTTGACGTTACATAAAGCCATTGTAAATACATCTTTGCGAGTGAATAATGATTGTGTAAATAGTGAAAGACTTGGGAATCACTCCAGGAACTTTTTCGGGCTCACTCTTGGGTCACTCTTTCAATTGTTTCCAAAAGCTAGTATAAATGTGTCGGGATACCTCAGCTATTATGACAAATGGGGATTTAAGTTATGGCCAGGGGGCAGCCTGTCTTTCAAACCTGGCAGGGAAAGTTTGCTGTATCTTAATGCCAATAGGTCATTCAGGATACCAACTTATACTGAATTATTTTACAATAGTCCTGCTAATTTAGGTAATGAAAATCTAAAGCCTGAAAATGTTTGGTGTTTTGAATTAGGTTACAAGTATATTAGTTCGATGTGGAAGATTGAGGTATCCTCATTCTATAATAAGGCAAGAAATTTAATAGATTGGGTTAGGACGAAAAATGAAGACCCCTGGAAAGCGGAAAATCAAGGGGAGATTGATATATTGGGTTTTGAAGTTGTTTCTGGTAGAGGATTCAATTTTATAGTATCATCTGATTTCAGAATAGGGTTATTGGTGAATAAATACTACTATGATGAAGATACAAATTACCAATCTAAGTATGTACTAAACAGTGCGAAGTTCAAATTGAATATTGAGTACAAAGTTTTCCCTTCGGAGAGCACAACCGGAAATATTTTTGTGAAAATTTTTCAGCGTTACGGGCAGGATTTAGTTACTGTAGTTGATGTAGCTATGAGTAAAGCAAATCCATTTCACTTCTTACCTGGGGTGGAGTTATTTCTTAAAATTAATAACGTTTTCGATAGAATTTATTACGACTATCAAGGAGTACAATTGCCTGGAAGGTGGATAAAATTTGGGATTAATTACAGGATAAAGTAAATTATTACCATTCTGATTCTATGAGTTCCAAGAGATCGTCAAACTTTATAGGTTTGGCGATCCATTTATTTCCGAAGGATTCTATCTTTTGTATAATATTGTCGTCATATTCATAACCAGTCATAAAAATAAATTTTACGTTAGGATTCAACATTTTTATTTTTTCATAGAGGTCGAAACCTGTTTCCTCTTCCATTATTACATCTGAAAGGACTATGTCTGGCTCCTGCTCACAATATTTTTCGTATCCTACGCTGACATTTGAAGCAATGTAGACAGAAAAGCCATGTTGAGAGAGAAACTCTGAAAGCAAGTCTAAAATCAGTTCATCGTCATCAACTATTAAAACTTTTTTCATAACAAAAGCTTCGAAATAGCTTCATAAATAAATTTAATTGAAAAAAATGAAAGAAAAATACCGCAAACACTGAAAAGCACTTTTTGAAAAATTTTACCGAAGAACCTTCTGCTGTTATAGGTAAGAGAAGATAGAATTAGATACCATATAATATCACATGAAAGATGCAGCGCAATGAAGACAGCCAGAAGGGCATTCCCAAATTGGAAAACTTTTGTAATAATAGCGGTCCCAACAGTAGCCCACCACAATAGGAAATAGGGATTTCCAGCGCTCAGTGCAATCCCTGCCAATACCGAACTGCCCTTGAACTCTGCTGATTCTATTTCTGTCTTAAAAACACCTTTGAACATATCGTATGCCATCAATCCTAAAAAAACTCCGCCGAAGAAGAAAACAGCGATCTGAAAGTATGAGATTTTTAGTACGGTGGATAAGCCAAAGCATATCATAACAATAAGAGGTACTTCAACTATTCCGTGTCCTACACCAATTAAGGCTCCTGCATATGGAGACTTTGTGCCTTTACCGACAACCACTGCCGTTAATGGACCGGGAGCAAGCACTCCTGAAAGTGAAATTAATACTCCCTGGAATAGAACCAATATGGCAGAATCAGTTTGCATTTCTTTTCTCCAGTTTGTCTCCCATCCATTTTTTTGCAAGGAACAGAGCTACAGGGCTTATCATTGCGATAAGACCATAAATTAGCCACAGGAGCTGGGTATTCTGGGGGCCTTCTTGGGGGCAAAACTTGCTCAAAAAATAGCCAGAGTAAAGGCTTGTGATGAGTTTTGTTAGAAACCATGGAAATTGTCCAATACCCATATACTGTCCTGTTTTACCTTCGGGGGCAAGTTCTGCGATCACCTGCAGGAATCTCGGTTGCCACATGGCTTCCCCAATCGACATTAGCAGGATATAGGATATGAGAAAGATAACATTCGGTCCAAGTGCCAGCAGGAAAGTAGGAAGAGCCATGACAACGGTGCCAATTATCATCATCTTGTATACGTTAACCCTGCTAGTTATAGATGCCACAAATGGAGCAAGGAAAAATATTAGCAATGGGTTCAGGTTTACAAAAAATTCCATATTTCTGCTTACAAAGCCCGGGAAAGCTCTATCAACATACATTGGCAGGGTAAGCCACTGATGAGCAAAAAGGGTTTGGACTGGTATCAAAATAAAGATAAAAAATGAAAACCTGGCATCTCTTAGAGGATGTTCTTTTAGCCATTTTTTTAGTTTGAATTTTTTTCTTTCCTTAGGGCTTGGTCCCTGCTCGTTTTTTTTGATAGGTTTATCGGATTTGCGGATTAGAAGTAGCACCGAAAGTAATCCTACTAATGTGAAAACTGTATAGAGCCTGAAAACCCCGGGTATACCAAAACGGTGTCTGACAGGTGGTGAAATCAGGCCTGGAAGGAACCCTCCCAGATTCATAACCGCATATAACATTGCGTATCCTATCGCAGCACTCTTTTCATCAGTGTACCTTCTGACTGCGGAATACGCGGCTGGCTGGTAGATTCCGTAGCCCAGGATGACAAAGAATAATCCCAACGTGGAGGTGAAAAATACTCCTGACCATAGCCCGGGTTTTCCAAAAAGTACACTATTTGAGAGTATCAGTCTGCCCATTAACATTAGACTCAGAGAGATTATTAGTGCTTTGCGGACTCCAAGCCTATCAGCGGTTTCCCCAAGAAAAAACATCGCCAGAGTGATGCCACCCGTGAAGGCTCCAACAATCCACCCAGCCTGCTGGTCATTTAACTTGACATGATCATTAAAGAATATTGCCAGGAGGGTAAGGATTCCAAAATAACAGAGTCCTTCGAGGAAATATGAAATATTGACACCCCATAGTTCTCTGGGAGACCTGGTAAGAGCTATAAATGGTTCAGCAATTTCCCTTACAGGATTTTTCCCCCTATCATCCATGGTAGCTCTCCGAAGACCTATTTCTATATGCTCGAGCTGGAAAATATCCAGGACGTACCAAATTTATAAATATTAGAATAAAATGCTTATATTTTTTGTTGTGTTGAAATCAGGCAAAGGAGAGAGAAATTGAGCGCACTGCTTCTGAAGAACTGTAGAATATATAATTCCCCATCCGGTGAAAATGTGAGCGTGCTATTAAGAAAAGGGAAAATAGAAGGAGTCTTTTCTACCGGGCAGGAAAAATCTAATGGGGAGACTCGTGTAATTGACTGTGGGGGTAAGATTCTTGCTCCGGGATTCGTTGATATACATATTCAGGGAGCAGGTGGAGCCGATTTTCTTGACAACTCAAAAGAATCGATAGAAACAATATGCAGAACACTTCCACGTTTCGGAGTAACAGGAATTCTTGCAACTACTATTGTAAAAGACGATATCAAAAATCAACACCTTAAGTTGATTGCAGAGTTTGAATCAGATGATAGATGTACAACGAATATACTAGGAATACATCTGGAAGGACCTTTTATAAATAAGTCAAGACGAGGAGGTATTGACGAAAGGAGTATAATGGAACCCAATATGGACTATCTTGAAGAGTTGCTTGAGAATACCGGACATAGGCTTAAGATGATGACAATTGCTCCAGAGCTTTCAGGAATGGATAGGATAATCCAGAGGTTAATCAAGGAAAACGTGGTGCCTTCACTTGGACACAGTGATGCTAAGTATCAAGAGGCAATCCAGGCTTTCAACATCGGGGTCAGTCACGTAACTCATATTTTCAATGCAATGAGACCCGTGCACCATAGAGAGCCGGGGCCTATTGTAGCCGTTTTTAACTCAGACGAAGTTACTGTACAGCTCATCTGTGATGGCGCTCATGTTTCTCCTGTGATGGTAAATTTTCTTCGGAAAATGGTAGGAGATGGCAGGATAGCCCTGATTTCCGATGGTATTTCGGGGTTGGGTTATAATGGACGAACTCTTGTTTACAATAATAGGGAGTATCAAGTAGAGAATGGAACTGCCATTTACCCTGATGGTACATTCATTGGGACAGTCCTTTCAGTGGCTGAGCTTGCGAGAAGGTATATGAAATATACGGGGTGTGGCCTGGTGGAAGCGATAGAATCTATTTCGCTGGTGCCCCTCAGAATCATAGGGCTTGACTGTAAAAAAGGTAGGGTAAAAGAGGGATACGATGCTGATCTTGTTGTAGTGGATGAGAAATTAGAAATCTTCCTTACAATTATAAACGGGGAAGTGGCATACAGCCGTTTTAAAAACAACTTAAATGCATCAGCTAACTTGATTTAAGGAGCCGAAAGTAGGGTTTCGAGAATAGATAAAAGGAATACGCTATTGAAAAATCTGTGATTTAAATCATATATGTTAAAGAAATAATTCGTAAATTAAATAATAATGAATAGGAGTAAGTAAGGAGGCTGAAAAGATGAAAAAAGTTAGCTACATTTTAATGGTGTTTTTATCCTTGATATTTTTGCACAGAGCCCGAGGAGGGGTTCAAGGACCTGATATAGTTTTTCGGAGGGATGTATCAGAGGAGTATATTGCTTATCTTGACAGCATGGAAGGGATGTTTGAGATGTGGATTAGATCTGATACAACTGATACGGCAAAGATAAAAGCTCACGTGGGAATTGCCCTGATTCAGATTGCCCGCGGGTATATTGATATGGACACGACCTCGTGGACTGTTGATAGTTTATTCCAAGAAGCAGGGGAAAGATTTATAAGCTCAGTAGACATTGTCTTGTCCAGTATTTATCCGCTTTTTGAGACGAAGTCCCAGGATGAGTTTTTTGGCTACCTTATTGATTTTTTCAATAGTGGGAAGTACGAGAATCGGAGGGATTCTTTGTTTTCTATGATTGAGGATATGGGTGTTGCTTTTGGAGAGTTATCTTATAGTATGGAAAGTTTTTTCGACAGGCTCGGTTATAAATTTGAGGATGCTGGTGCTCATCTGGATACTGTGCGGGAGAGTGATGTTGACTTTACGTTTTCATTTTCTGTGGAAGGTTCAAGTTATGAGGATTCGTTGTTCGTAATTTCGCGGCGTTTTCTCGATTTGCTTGACGATGTAGAAACTATTGGAACCAGGGTTGACTCTCTTTTTAGCGAGGGTTTGTCTCATGTGGATTCAATAATGGGGGTAAAGGGAGCAGACATTGCTCCAATAATAGGTCCGGTCAGGGAGGGAATAGCTGAAGTTAGTATTCTTATTGATACTGTTAAATTCATGTTGTTGAGTCAGCCATTTTCTCCATTGGGTATT
>QNCQ01000060.1 GCA_003645825.1 Fidelibacterota bacterium | reverse complement strand
TGAGAATCCAAAAAGGTTTAAATTTGCACGATTTTTAAAGTTGATTCCGGCGTAGCTCAATAGGCAGAGCGGGTGGCTGTTAACCACTAGGTTGTAGGTTCGAGTCCTACCGCCGGAGCTATTGTTTCCTTCATCTGATTATCCCTTCTGACTCCTCTAATGAAATCCATGGGTACAAGAAAGGAAACCTTTAAAAAAGGTTATTAATATCACCCATCATATTTTTGTACAGTTCATCCACATGGTATACAGTTAAGGAAATTAATAGGATTAATAGGGATAAGAGAGCTTAAAAGGCTAACAGACGGGAAATTAGGAGAAGGAGGCTTACCAAAAAATGAAAAATCAACAAACAATCCAATGATTGGTGGGTTTTTGATCCGTCTTTGCAGGGAGTCCGACACAAGCGGATGGTGCAATCTTAGTAAGGTAAGTGTAAATGGTAGGTTTAGATGCCTAAAGATGTAAGGTTGGGTTCCTCTTCCACCTCTGGTGGACTGCAGTGACAGATATTCGATAGGGCAAAGAAGGGTGAGAAGGAAGTATAGGAAGTAAATTTTGAGTTTTTGAATTATCCTTATTATCCTTCGAGATGTTTTTTCAATAGATCAGAAGCAAGCTTTGGGTTTGCCTTTCCCCTTGTTTTTTTCATCACCTGTCCCATAAAAAATCCAAGTAGATTCTTTTTCCCTGCTTTGTATCTTTCAACTTCATTCGGGTTTTCTGAAAGAACTTCCTGTACTATTCTTTCAAGTTCCTTCTCATCGCTTACCTGAGTCAATCCCTTTTTCTTTACAATTTCAGCCGGGGACTCATCTGTATCGATGATTTGGTTAAAAATTTCCTTTCCCACATTTCCTGTAATTGTACCATCTTTTACTAGTTTTAGTAGCTCTGCAAAAGTCTTTGGCCTTAGCTTTATTCCGGTAATGCCGGTTTCCTTTTCTTTTAAAACTCTTAAAAGCTCGCTTTGAATCCACTTACTGGCTATGACGGGATCATTTATGTGTTTTACAGTTTCTTCATAGTATTCTGCGAGGTATTTATCACCAGTTAGTATTTCGATGTCGTAATCCCTCAAGCCATAGGTTTCTTTGAATCGTTTAAACTTTTCAACAGGGAGCTCAGGTAGTGTATCTCTTAATTCATCAATCCATTTTTGGTCAACTTTTAAAGGAACAAGATCAGGCTCAGGAAAATATCTATAATCCTCAGCCTCTTCTTTGGTTCTCATTACTCTTGCACGGTTCTTATCCTCATCCCACAGCAAAGTCTGCTGGAGCACCTTACCGCCATCTTCAATTATTTCTATTTGCCTGTTAATTTCGTATTCCAGAGCTTTTTCAACACCTCTGAAAGAATTCATATTTTTCATTTCGGTCTTTGTACCGAATTTTGTTTCTCCTTTTTTCCTTACAGATATATTTGCATCGCAGCGAAGACTTCCCTCTTCCATGTTACAGTCACAAATTTCAAGGTACTCCAGTATTTGTTTTATCTTTGTAAGGTAAAGATATGCTTCCTGTGGCGAACGAATATCTGGCTCCGTTACGATTTCGATTAGAGGGACGCCGCATCTATTGTAATCAACCAGAGTATAGTCGTGTTTACCGTGAACATGTATTGATTTCCCCGCATCCTCCTCAAGGTGGATTCTCTTAATTCTGATCTTTTTCGTCTGGTCTCCATTCCTGATTTCAATGTATCCATTATAACACAATGGTTCATCATATTGTGAAATCTGATAGCCTTTGGGCAAGTCCGGGTAAAAATAATTTTTCCTCGCAAATCTTGAAAAGTTTCTTATCTTGCAGTTTGTTGCGAGTCCCATCTTTATTGCATATTCAACAGCCTTTTTGTTCAATACAGGTAAAACGCCAGGCATACCAAGACATACAGGACATGTATTTGTATTCGGCTCTGCACCATACTCATTTTTACAGCTACAAAATATTTTCGACTTAGTCAATAGTTGCGCATGAACTTCAAGCCCTATAACAGCTTCGTAATCTTCTCTCATAATTTTTCTCCCAACCAACATTTAAACATCTATTAAAATAATCCATTATCCAGTCAAATTCAAACACTAAATTTCGTCTATTTGTACAGTTTATTTACAGGGTAACAGATAAGAAGGTTAGCAGAATTGGTAGAGAAAATTGGAAGAGAGGGTTCCCACCCGGGTAAGTTTTGAAGGATATGATAGGGGGAGCCTGTGGTAGTAAGTTAAATAGAGTGAGTAAAACCAGTAATACTTTATCTTTTCAGCTTAGATTGATGTAAAATGTGTCTCCAGGGTGTGTACCATATTTCTGAATCAGATAGTTTGGCTAAACTTTTACGTTGTTTTTGATGGAATGATTTATAAAATTATGAGCCAATTTTTGAAGGAGTGAGCCATGTCAAAGATATGTGAGGTTTGTGGTAAAAAGCCGATTTTTGGTAATAATATCAGTCACGCTCATAATAAAACTAAAAGAAGATGGAATCCAAATATTCAGAGGGTAAGAGTAAGAACTCCTGATGGAAAAGTTCGGAGAATAAAGATCTGTACTAGCTGTCTTAAAAGAGAAGATTTCGTTAAGGTCTAAGAGATAGTTTATACTCCCTCCCTTCCTGTTTGTAGAGGAGCCCGGTGATTCGAAGGGCTCCTTAATTTTTTATACGCTTTTTCAGAAATGCTGGCATGTATTCGCTTTCCGCAATCACGGTTTTCTCTCTTTCAAAACCAAAACTTAGTGTTTTGTTTTCCACCTTTCTTTCCGGCTGGGACTCGGACGCTATTTCGCGGTTGCTATTTTCGATGAAGGCTTCCACGTTAATTTCCCTTTCAGATTCGGAGTTTACTTTTTTGCCATTGCCGTTAAAACCGGTGGCTATAACAGTGACCATTATTTCTTCTCTAATGTTTTCGTCAACAATTGCTCCAAAGATTATCTCTGCATCTTTTCCAGCTTCTTCCTGAATGATCTGGCATGCTTCATTGACCTCAAAAATATTCATATCCTCCCCGCCTGTTATATTGATTAAGATCCCGCTGGCACCTTTAATGTTAACATCGTCAAGGAGAGGACTTGAAATAGCCTGTTGTGCTGCAAGGACAGCTCTTTCATCCCCTTTTGCAATGCCTGTACCCATAACTGCTTCGCCAGCATCTTTCATGATAGTTCTGACATCGGCGAAATCCAGATTGATTGCTCCATGCCTGTTTATGAGATCTGAGATGCCTCGTGTCGCCTGATGTAATACACTGTCGGCTATTCTGAAAGCTTCCTTAAAACTGGTGTTCCTGTCAACGATGTTTAATATCCTTTGATTTGGGATAACGATAAGTGTGTCGACATACTCTTTAAGATCCTTTATACCTTTCTCAGCTCGTTGCATCCTTTTTGGGCCCTCAAAGAAGAAAGGTTTTGTTACAATAGCCACGGTCAAACATCCCATCTCTTTTGCTATTTGAGCTATTACAGGGGAAGCTCCAGTACCTGTTCCTCCTCCCATTCCAGCAGTGATAAAGACCATATCAGCTCCTTTTAGTGCGTTTGCAACGAGCTGTCTGTCCATTTCCATTGCTTGTCTTCCTATATCCGTGATGGCTCCTGCACCGAGTCCCTTGGTGAGATCTTTGCCGATTTGGATTTTTACCGAAGCTTTGTTGAATTCAAGATCCTGGGCGTCGGTATTTACTGCTATGAATTCAACCCCTGAGAGATTCTGCTCAATCATTCTATTAATAGCATTTCCTCCAGCTCCTCCTACGCCTACAACTTTTATTCGAGCTTTCAGGTTAGATAGGTCGTCAAATTCGAATAACATGGTTCCCTCCTTACTTTTTTAGTTATAAAAACTTTTTTAAAAAGTTATCCAGCCATTTAAACTTTCTTTTTTGAGTTGTCCTGAAAGAGTCAGGTTGTTTGCTGGCAATGATATAGTATTTCAGTAAGCCTATTACCGCTGAGAACTCAGGTTTTTTTAGTTCCTCCTCGTAGCCTGTAAAGTCGTGGGGGATTCCTATTCGAGACGATGTCTCAAAAATGCTTTCCGCCAGCTCATCTATCCTTTTGAGGTTTGCACTACCACCGGTGATAACCACTGGAAAAGTTCGCAGGAAATTGAGGTTGGATTTACGGCACTCATTTTTCACTTCCAGTAAAATTTCCTCAACCCGTGGCTCTATGTATTGTGCAAGCTGTTGTTTGCTTAGCGAAGATGGATTGCCGTTTATCAGATTAAAATCGATATTCTTATCGGCATCGGAATCGCTGGGAATAGCGAGCCCATGTTCTTTTTTTATCTTTTCAGCTTTCTCGAGAGGAGTTTGCAGTAAGTAAGCAATGTCTGTTGTTATATTGTTTCCGGCGACAGTAATTACCGATGTTTGATACACGCCGCCCGCATAATGTAAGGAGAGGTCTGTGGTACCCCCACCTATATCTATAAGAATCGTGCCGAGTTCCATCTCATCCCTGTACAGAGAACCGTACGCTGATGCGATGGAGTGGGAGACAAACGTTTCCAGCTTCAATCCTGAATTCTCTATGCTTTTTTTGATATTTGTTGCATTTGTATAATTATATGCGATCAGGTGGACTTTAGCTTCGAGTCTACGACAGCTCAGATCAAGTGGATTTTTAATCCCTCCCTGGTCATCAAGCACGTATTCCTGTGGGAGGAAGTGAAGTATTTTCCAGTCAATGGGTAGGTTTATAGCCTTGGCATATTCCGTTAGCTTGATCAAGTCTTCTTTTTCTACGTTTCTCAGGTCATTTGTGTCAGAATTCTGATCTGTAATGATTATTGCGCTGGTTGTGTTTATTCCCTTTATGTGGTCTCCTGTTATTGTTGCTATACATGTTTCTGGTGTTACTTTTGCCATCTCTTCAGCTTCTTCTATAGCGCTTACTATACTTTCTGTTGCCTTAGATAAATCAGTTATTTTGCCTTTTTTAATACCTCGGGACACGGCAGTACCAAATCCCAAGATGTTTGGTTTATCCTCATCAGTTATTTCTGCAATGACAGCTTTCACCTTGTAACTTCCGGGGTCTATTGCTGTTATTATTCTACCATTTGCGCTCATTTTTAGCCTCTTTTTCTGGAACTACCTACGATGACCTGCTTTTTCCAGCGTAAGTCGATATAATGGAATTGTGTATAGGTTCGGCTGTCCCCTATTGTCTCCTGAAATTTGAGCAGGATTCTGAGTTTGTGTTTCAGGTTATCTTTGCCGAGGTAGATAGGAATGCCTCTGTCTGTCGTGATTATACTGAAGCCTTCATTTGTTATCACAACTTCAGAGATGTGATTATATAGACTTTTAAACTCATATTTTGCTGATTTGACAATGTTAAGGGCACTAAGGATGTTTGTGTCATTTATTTTGTCCATCTGATTAATCTTTGGTACAGGAGTTAGCTGATAATTTATCACAGGAAGGCTCAGGCTTCTATTAGCTTCTGGGGGAGGCAATAAGGTAAAATTTTCATCTGCTACATACAGTTGTTTAAGTTTCACGAAGGAGAGAGGTTTTCTTTCGTAAATCCTCACTACAAGCGACGATGGGAGGAACTTTGATATACAGGTAGCATAGATATATGGAAGTTTTTCGAGCTTTCGTTGACTTGCTTTTTCATTGATGGAAAATATGTTTTTATTGTAGAGTTCCTGGCAGATTTTAAGGATTTCATTGTCGTCGGTAATGTTGTTCCCGGTGATGTAGATACTGTTTATCGCGAAGAGATCATTGTACTGGCACCATTTGAAAGAGAAATAGATAAGGAGAGAAAATAGTCCCATTACCAGAAGGGCAAGGATTACTTTTGTAATTAGCTTAAGTATATCTGAAATCTTTGTTTTATTCCTTTTCACTTTTTAGTTTTTCCACAAGTTTTTTATTGACTTTCCATACATCTCCAGCGCCAAGGGTTATTATCATGTCGCCAGGTTGTATTGATTTAAGTAAAAAGTCAGATAGTTTTTCTCTATCCTCGATGAAATGAACATTTTGATGCCCGATGCTTTTTGCTGCGTCATAGATCAGTTTGCCAGTTATTCCTTCAATGGGAGCTTCTCTTGCCGGATAGATATCAAGGACTACAATTATATCTGATAGTGTCAAGGCTTCTGCGAATTCCTTATAAAAATCCCTAGTTCTGGAATAAAGGTGGGGTTGGAAGACTGAGATTATTCTCCTGTTCCATCCTGACTTTGCAGCGTACAGGGTGGCTTTTATTTCGCTCGGATGATGTGCGTAATCGTCAACTACCATTACTCGATCGTCCGAGTAGGTGATTTCAAATCTCCTATGTACTCCAGAAAACTCTTCAAGAGCTTCTTTTATGGTCTGAACAGGAATATCATATTGTAGCGCTATAGAAATTGCAGCGAGCGAGTTTTTAATATTATGGATTCCAGGTATGTTAAGAGAAAATATCCCTATTTCGCCCGATTCTTTGTCATACACTCTATAACTGCTTTTGTTTTCTTTTAACTCAATGGAGGTTGCACAGAGGTCAGCTTCCGGAGTAAGTCCGTAGGTAAAAACTGGTTTCTGGAAGAGTGGGAGAATTCTTTTGTTGCTTGGTTCATCCAGGCAGATTGTTATGGAGCCATAAAAAGGTACACTGTTAGCAAACTGAGTGAAGGCTTTTTCTATGTCGTCGAGTGAGGTGTAGCAGTCCAGGTGTTCGGCTTCAATGGTTGTGATTACAGCATTTGTAGGGGTAAGTTTTAGAAAAGATCTATCGAATTCATCGGCTTCTACGATAATAAACTCTCCTGAGCCTGGCCTCGTTGGGCTTCCTAAGCTTCTTACAACCCCGCCAACTATGATAATGGGATCGAGCTTTGCCTGGGTAAATATTTTGCCCACCATTGAGGTAGTTGTAGTTTTTCCGTGAGTCCCTCCGATGGCAATGCTTACCGGCTTTATTTTTAATATCTCACCGAGCATTTCTGCTCTTCTGAGTATCGTGATGTTTTTCTCCTTTGCCGCCTTTATTTCCGGGTTGTCAGGTTTTACAGCAGATGAGTATACCAGTACGTCGCAGTCATCAAGATTTTCTTTCCTATGTCCATAGAATATTTTCACGCCGAGTTTTTCGAGACGACGAGTGTTCTCAGAAGGAGAAAGGTCTGAGCCGGTAACAGTAAAGCCCCAGTGAACAAGCAGTTCTGCGATTCCACTCATTCCTATGCCACCGATACCTACAAAATGGACTTTTTTAATCTTCCCAAACATTTTTCTCCGCATATTTTATAATTGATTCTGCAATCTTATTTGAGGCACTGCTTATATAGAGCTTTCTCGCATTATTTCCCATTTCCACAAGTAAATTATCATCGTTAATGATTTTCGAGATAGTCTCGAATAGTTTTGAACCTGCAAGCTCGGACTGAAGCACTATCCTGGCAGCATTTATTTTTTCGAATAATCTTGCGTTCACTTCCTGGTGGTTCTCTGCAGCTATGGGCAATGGTATAAGAATAGATGGTTTGCCAAAGAAAGAAAGTTCTGCCAGTGTTAATGCTCCTGCCCTACATATTACAATGTCTGCTGCGGAATAGGCATATTCGATTTCGTGGATGAATGGTGTTAAATGAATTTTGTTATTTCCGTTGAATTTTTCTTTGAGCCTGAAATAATCTTTAATACCGGTCTGCCAGATAAACTGACAGTTCAGAGTATCTATGTAAGACAGAATGTTGGTTTCCCAATATCTATTTATTGCTATCGACCCCTGACTTCCTCCAAAAATGAATATTGTTTTTCGATCTTTGTCGAGTTCAAAGAAGTTTGCTGCTTCATCTTTTTCTATTTCCCTTAGAGATTCCCTGAGAGGAATACCGGTATAGGTAGTATTTTTAATATATCTGGAAGTTTCCTGAAAAGAGGTAAACACAGTAACTGCACTTTCAGAGAAATACTTTGTTACCCATCCTGGAATTACATTTTGCTCCTGGAGGAAGAAAGGAATTTTGAGATGTCTGGCAACCATCAGTGGAATAGCTGATACATAGCTTCCGGTACCAATGACAATATCTGGCTTGAATTTCAGAAAGATAAAAAGGCATTTGAAATAGCTCGAAAGTATTCTGAGTGGGAGTATCAGGTTTTTTAATAGGTTTTTTATATTGAAGTGTCTCTGAAAGCCCCTTATAGGGATGTATGTAGTCGGTAAATTCAATTCAGGGAGGACCGAACGTTCTACCCCTGATTTCGATCCGATAAAAAGCGTCTTGAGCTCGAAGTCTTTTTGCGTGCTCTTTTTGCTTATGGATTCATAAATAGCAATAGCAGGAAAAAGGTGTCCTCCGGTGCCACCTCCTGCGAATATTATGTGCAGCTTCTTTTTCTCAGTATTCATAACAGACATTTATACTGGGTTCCTCCACAGCTTTAATTTTCTTTGAAATGTTTAGTATTATTCCTGTTGCGGAGAGGTTATACATCATTGCCGAGCCCCCATAACTGATGAAAGGGAGAGGTAACCCTGTAACCGGAAAAAGTTTTATCACTACGCCTACGTTCAGCAGAAAATATATAAAAATGCTAAAAGATAGACCGGAGCCAAGAAGTTTACCAAAAGAGTCAGGTGCTCTCAGAGATATTCTTAAAGAGTAAATAAAAAGCAGAAAGAAAAGCAGCATAATAAAACAGCTCCCTATGAACCCAAACTCTTCTCCAAAGACGGAGAACACAAAGTCTGTATGTGCATTAGGCAGGAACATGTTTTTTTCAACGCTTTTCCCGAGCCCTTTTCCTGATAGTCCTCCATTCCCCAGTGATACAAGGGACTGAAATATCTGATAGTTGTCCCCCGTGACAGCTTTAGAGTCCTGAAAATAGGAGACAATTCTTTTTACCCTGTAAGGCTCTTTAATTATCAGGACACCGGACAGCAGGGCAAATATACCCAGAATAGCCGCAATTCGCTGGATTTTGATCCCTCCTATAAACAACATGACCAGGCATATCAGAAAAATCGCAGCCGAGGTACTGAAGTCCTTTTGCAGTCCAATTAACAGTACAGATATGAGTATGATAGAAATTGCGACTACAAATCTTT
>QNCQ01000059.1 GCA_003645825.1 Fidelibacterota bacterium | reverse complement strand
GTACATGTTTCCTGGAAACTTTTTTGTCCCCCTGAACATTATATGTTCAAACAGATGAGCAAATCCAGAATGCTCAGGCTCCCATTCATGACGAGTCCCGGACGTGACAATAGTGTAGTAGAAGACAAGCCGTTCGCTCTCCATAGGTATCGTTATAACGGTGAGTCCATTGTCAAGCTTATCGACAAAATACCGGTATGGGAAAACACCTGGTGTAACAATTGACGTTACCGCCAGGAGAAAAATAATTAAAACCAACCACACCAACATTCGGGACCTCATAATTTCCCCCTTTAAAATCTTACTTATACACTTTAAAAAATAATCATTTTATTAATTTTAAGCTAATGCTTTCGCTGATGTACATCATGGAAGACGATCTAATACCTTTCAAATAAATTTCTTCATTAGCACTTGAACTACTCATGAAATCAGCGATACCCCCGATGATAATTTCAAGCAAATGGTGATAGTAATTTTCTCCCACAACCAATTTTTATAACCTTTTCATAATATTTCATATACGAATTTTAGAGAATGCCTAATTGCTTGGATAGATGTAAACACGTAGCGGTCTCACAGGTGCATAAATATAGGATTTCGAGCAGAGGTACTACATGATTTGATAAATCGTGGATTAGATGTAGAGAACCTCCCGTATCCAGAGCCTCTGGAGAGCTGCCGGTTTCTGGTAAAGAGAACCGGCAGCTTTCTGTTTTTTTATCTTTTTAAAAGTTAGTTCATTATGCATACGAATTGTGTTAAATTAAGTCGTTACTTGAAGGAGGGAATAAAAATGAACAGACGAGACTTTTTTGAAAGGATCGGAGTAATAGGGTTGACACCTTTTTTAGTGTCAGCAGCAGGCACGGTAAGTTGTGGAAGGGAGGAAAAATTTAAAGGAAAAGGTATGAACCTGAGATATGAGGTAAAAAGAATTTTTTTAAAACACACATGGACAATATCCAGAGGATCAAGCGATTACAAGGACAACGTAATTGTTTATCTCGAGAAAGATAGAATAACAGGAATAGGAGAGGCAGCACCCAATACACGATATAATGAGACAACAGAATCTACCATAAAGGTGATAGAAAAGGCAAAAGAACTGTTCAAAGAAATTGACCCCTGGAAATATTATGACGCTGGAATGGAAATAAAGAATTTATGCGATGGGCAGACTGCAGCCAAAGCTGCTCTTGACATAGCGCTTATGGACTGGATAGGTAAAGCTCTCGAAGTTCCCCTTTTTAAAATGTGGGGGCTCGATCCTCATAAAACCCCTATCACCTCCTTCTCGATCGGGATAGATACTCCAGAAGTTGTTGCCCAAAAAACAAGAGAGGACAAGCATTACCCGATTCTAAAAGTGAAGGTAGGGCGTGAGAATGATGAGGAAATTATAAGAGCGGTCAGATCAGTTACGGACAAACCGATAAGGGTTGATGCAAATGAGGGCTGGAAAGATAAAGAAATAGCAATAAAAAAGATAGAATGGCTTGTAAAGCAGGGAGTAGAATTTATAGAACAACCGATGCCAGCAGAAATGCTGGAAGAAACAAAGTGGTTGAAAGAACGTGTTGAGGTTCCTATAATTGCCGATGAGGCAGTAAAAACTGCAGCAGATATTCCCAAACTTGCTGAAGTATATGATGGAATAAACATTAAGCTTATGAAAGCTGGAGGTTTACAGGAAGCACATCGTATGATAACCCTGGCTAAAACGCTTGGAATGAAAGTAATGATGGGTTGTATGATAGAAACTTCTGTAGGAATCTCCGCTGCGGCACAGCTATCTCCATTGATTGACTATGCGGATCTCGATGGAAACCTTTTGATAAAAAACGACCCATTTACAGGCGTTAAAGTAGAAAAGGGGAAACTGATCCTTAACGACAAACCGGGTATAGGTGTCGAAAAGGTTTAAACTCGCGCTTTAGTAATACCCGATTGCAGCGTATCCCACCCAGTGGTGTATATTTGCCGGAGCTGTAATGCCCATCCTTAGATCGACAACAGGAATGTGTTCATGGTCTATACTCGTTGCATATCCTACCAATACACCTTTTAAGTCCACTTCCGAGATACGGGACAGCTGGTAAGCCGTTAGAAGGCCGAAAGGGATGGAATATCTCCCACACCATGTCCACTTATACTTTGTATAGTCAGCCTCTTGGACAGTATAGTTAACGAATTTTTCTATCCTGGCAGGGTTAATTTGGGGGATAAGGCAGTTATTTATTATTTCATATTCATGGTTTACAGCTTTTATATAACCAACACTATCACTTCCAAAATAGGCAAAGTTTCTACCTCCCCAGTCTTCATCACCATAGTGGACAGCATCGCTGCTTATTACAAACGCAAAATCTCTTCCCCATTCCCACTTTTTCCTGCTGACTACGTCGTAAATTGCTCTTGCAAAGGTCTTCGATATTTCTTTCATTCTCTCGAAAGGCATGTAAGGTACAAGCACAGGGATGATCTCTATTCTCTTGTTGTAGTATTGGAGAAAAGGCACAATAGCTTCGAGAGAATGTTCAATAGCCATCATGCTGTCATTTACAACATAGAAGTCCCCCGGCAAGCTCTTAATAAGTTCATTTCTCACAGTACTCACTTTAACTTCCCCGTATGGCGCCCGCCACCTTTCAAAACTGCCAAAAACCAGCCTATCCTTCAGCCCAAGGAGGCGAGCTTTGTGGGCAACGCCAAATAGGAAAACTGTCCTTGCTCTCACATACTTAAGAAGAACAGGATATAGATATCCAACGTAGGAGTAATCATCGTGTGGTGAAATTACAACTTTCCAGATAGTTTTTTCTGAAACTCCTTTTTGCCTCCTTATTTCTTCAATGCGCTTGCTATAAAGTCTATCTATTCGTGCCAGAACAGAATCTACCTGCCAGTCGAGGTGCGCAAATCCAACCGTATCGACAAAGTCCCTTGCAACATCTGTATTGTCCCTGCCACTACATTTTAAAAGGAAGAACCCGATGAAACAAACAAAGCAAAGAAATAAAATGTTTGTCTTTCTTTCCATAATGTATCTCCCCTTGTCACAGATTGATTTTAAGAAATTAACGTCAAAAGAGATAGGGGAAAATTAAGGTTGAAGGAGAAAAATAATCTTGTCTCTCTCGCTACTAACAGGGTCTCCATGGGGAATTTTTTGACTTTTTTATCTCCATTTTTTAAAATCTCAGTTATGAAGAACCTAGATGCTAGGATAAAGAGAGTGCGAAAAGTAAAACGCTCTTTACATAAAAGGGGTTTTATTGGCTATAAAGCGTATCAATAGCATAGTATCCCAACATCTCTCAAGAAAGAGGATGACATGAAACGGAAAGTAAGTTTTCTAAATTTGATAAGTTTTTGGGGGGTAATTTTCTTAGTTGGACTTGCTATTCTTCTTATTGCAGTTGATGTTGCTGACTCTTATTTTGAATTTAAAAGCAGAGCCAAAAGAATACGGGCCGATTTCATAGAGCAACAGAAACAAATTATCAGGAGAGAAGTTCTGCGCACTGTCGATTTTATAAGACGATCTCAGGAAAGTCTGCTATCGCAGGTGAAACAAAAGGTCAAGAATAAGGCAAACGAAGCGTATGCTATAGTCTCCAATATTGTTCGGAGGTATAAGGCTAGCAGAAACCAGCAGGAAATAAGAAACATGATTGTTGAGATTCTTAAGACTATCAGGTTTGAAAACGAAAGAGGCTATTTCTTTATTGTGGATATGAAAGGGAAACCTGTTCTGTTTCCGGATAAAATGAAAGGGGAAAAACCTTATGCGAGAATTCCCACGACTATTTTGAAGAGATTGATTGAGATAGCAAAAACGTCTGGTGAGGGTCTTTTTGAACATAGTATTGAAGTTCCTGTGTCTGACAGTTCCAGCTTAAAACTTTCTTACTTCAGCTACGTAAGAGTATTTGAACCTCTAAACTGGATCATAGGAGCTGGATATTGGTGCAGAGATCTGGAAGAGCTACTGAGAGAGCAAGGGGTTTTGAAAACTATAAGCGAGCTTCGGTTTGGAAAAGAAGGCTATATATTTGTGAATAGGTTTAACGGAGACGCTCTTGTTTCAAACGGAAAGGTTTTCTCAGGGACAAAAAAGCTCTGGGAGGAATTCTCAGAGCTTCCACAGAAAACGAAGAATATGTTCGATACGGAATACCAGGCAGCTATGAAGCCTGAAGGAGATTATATTCACTACAGCTGGCAAAAGCTCACTGATGCTACGAAGGAATCTCCTAAAGTATCCTTCATCTATGGGATACCTGAACTGGAATGGATTGTCGGAGCTGGCGTCTATCTTGATGACGTGGAGAAAAGCATTGCTCTGTTACGTGCCAATCTAAACAGGCAAATAAGAACAAGAATCCTTCATTCCATAGCAATTGTTGTGATAACAATGTCAATTTTCCTGGTTCTTCTCGGACAAGTCACCAGAAGGCTTAAGAAAGATGTTTCTCTTTTTAACTCCCTTCTGAGGAAAGCTGCATTCTCAGACGAGTTAATAGACCTTGCCGGGATCAGGTTTAGAGAATTTAAGGAAATGGCTCGCAATGCCAATAAAATGCTTGAAGACAAAAAAAGAACACGACAGGAACTTAAAAACGAAAAGGAACAGCTCTTTGTGACTCTTCGCTCCATCGGTGATGGGGTCATTACAACCGATACATCCGGGGAAATAGAACTGATGAATAATATAGCAGAAAAACTTACAGGATGGAGTTTCGAAGAGGCAAAAGGGAAACAACTTAGGGAAGTGTTTCATATTGTGAACGAGGAGACCAGGGAAGAGGTTACTAATCCCGTTGAGAGGGTTCTAAGAGAAGGTCATATAATCGGGCTTGGAAATCACACCGTTCTGATATCCAGAGATGGAATAGAATACAATATAGCTGATAGCGCAGCACCCATAAAGGATCCAGAAGGCAAAGTTCTTGGGGTTGTTATCGTATTTAGGGACGTGACCGAAATATATGAAAAAGAAAAGAGAATCAGGCAAAACAAGCAATTTCTTGAGAGTTTGTTTTCAAGCGTACAGGATGGGATAAGCGTGCTGGATACAGAGTTGAATATACTCATGGTTAATGACGTTATGAGAGAGTGGTACAAAGAAAACCTGCCGCTGGAGGGAGGAAAGTGCTACAAAAAATACCACAATAAAGAAAAACCCTGTTCTCCCTGCCCCAGTTTACGTTGTTTAAAAACAGGAAAAACTGAAATGGAAATTGTTCCGGGACCTCCGGGGAGTCATATTGAATGGATTGAATTGTACAGTCACCCCATCAAAGATGTTGATACCGGAGAAACGATAGGGGTGGTCGAGTTTGTTAGAGATATAACTGAACAGGAAAAACTGAAAAGTGAGGTTATCAAGGCAGAGAAACTTAGGTCTATTGGCGTATTAGCAGGAGGTATAGCTCATGATTTTAATAACATTCTTACAGGAGTCTTTGGAAATATAGAAATAGCCAAAATGCAGCTATCAAAAGATCATTCTGCTTATTCTCATCTTGAGATTGCGACATCTGCCCTTAAGAGAGCGACGAATCTTACAAAGCAGTTGCTAACTTTTGCAAGGGGCGGAGAACCAATACTTGAGACGCTGGATGTGAAATCTATTATTCAGGAAACTGTGGAGTTTAACCTATCCGGAAGTAGCGTAAAAGCAAACTTCAAATTTCCTGATGATTTGTGGCAGGTAAGAGCCGATAAGGGGCAAATAAGTCAAGTCATTGCTAATCTGGTAATCAACGCCAAAGAAGCGATGCCGGAAGGGGGAAATCTTTACATTGAGGCAGAAAACATTGAGAACATTGAAAGATTATCGATTGGGAACCTAACAGGTAACTTTGTTAAAATTACACTAAGGGATGAGGGTGTGGGGATTCCCTCAAAGTATCTTGATAAGATTTTCGATCCGTATTTCAGCACGAAACAAACAGGTGATGGTCTTGGGTTGGCAATTGTGTATAGCATTATAAAAAAACACGATGGACATATAACCGTCGAATCAAGTCCCGGGGTGGGGACGGCTTTTACACTTTACCTTCCTGCAGAAAGAGCTTCAACTGGAAGTGAGGGGCATGAGTTTGTGGATATCCGTAGGCCTTCAGATGCTGTAACATGTCGTATCCTTGTTGTGGACGATGAGGAGATGGTAAGGGAAGTTGCAGGCGCGATGCTTGGAATGCTGGGGCACAAGGTTGATTTTGCAAAAGACGGCGGTGAAGCTGTAAAAAAGTACAAGGAAGCCATGGAGAAAGAAGAGCCCTTTCATATTGTTATTATGGATTTGACAATACCAGGAGGGGTAGGTGGAAAGGAGGCTGCAAAGGAGATACTTTCTATAGACCCAGATGCAAAGATTATCGTGTCGAGTGGTTATTCCACAGACCCCGTAATGGCAAACTATCTTGAATACGGTTTTAAAGGTCGACTATCGAAACCGTTTCAGCTTGAAGAATTGAGAAAAGAGGTAAATAGATTAATGAAAGCTAAGTATGGTTAGAACTTGATATATGGAGTTTGCTATGGATAAAATTGTATTTAAACCAATAGGTACTATATACTCTCCTTATACAAAACCAGAAGGAACTCCTATTCAGCCATCTGCGGCAGGGGATATCCAGGGAAAGGTGGAGATCTATCCTGAATACTCAAAAGGGTTGAAAGACATTGATGGCTTCTCTCACATCATCCTTATTTATTATTTTCATCTCTGCAGTGGACAAAAACTTGAGGTAATTCCTTTTATGGATACCACGTTGCGGGGTGTTTTCGCCACCCGGGCTCCATGCAGACCCAATCCAATTGGTATCTCAACTGTCCGCCTTGAGAAGATAGAGGGCAATATACTTTTTGTTAGAGGGATAGATGCTGTCAACGGTACCCCGCTTCTGGACATTAAACCATATGTACCGGAATTCAACTCGCCGGGCAGCTTCAAAATAGGATGGTTAAAGGAAAGAATACATAAACTCGGCACTTCAAGAGATGATGGGAGGTTCGTAAAAGAAGTGCCGGAAAAATGAATGGTGGAGAGAAGAAGGTTAATAGTTGAATTACCTCGCAACGTAACAGGTTCTTAAGAACGGTTATTCGAGACCTTAGTGATCAATAGGCAGAAGAACTTGTCAGGAGGATTGAGCCTCACCTGTCGAAAGGCGACGGAATGATAGAATAATAGACATAGGATCCGGAACATGTAGTGTCTGTAAAATTATTCGGGTAGAGGATATAGAGCTTCCCGGGTGATGTGTACAATTTCAGTTTCTATGGTGATATGAAAGCGTTAGTGTACAATGAATATGACCATTTTGGAATGTAAAGTGCCTCCTCAAACTGTATACCATGTCCCTGAATCAGACAAAGGCACTAAAATTTCCATTTGAATATGAAGACTTAATTAAATAAATTTAGCCACTTTTTGAAAGGTAAGGTGAAGAGGAAATATGAGCAAGAAAAGTAAGTCAGTTCTGAAAAGAATAAGGCAAGCAGAGAAAGCCCGTTTAAGGAACAAACATTATAAATCTCTTGTGAAGACCATGATAAAGAAGGTCAAGGCTGCTGAGACACGCGAAGAGGCAGAGAAATTGTTTAGAGAAGCTGTCTCTGTAATAGATAAAGTTGCTGCAAAAGGAATAATCCACAAAAACAACGCAGCGAACAAAAAATCCAAGCTTGCGAGATATATAGCCAAACTTCAGTAGAAAATTAAAGAAAGCAATTAACCGAGATAGCCTTTTAAGACTAAGGAGCGGGAAGAGTGTCTAAGCTTTCTTATTGCCCGTTCTTTTATTTGTCTCACTCTTTCACGGGTAAGGTTTAACTTCTCCCCTATTTCTTCAAGAGTCATAGGAGTATCCTGATCAATCCCAAAATACAGACGAACTATCAAGGCTTCGCGAGGTTCCAGAGTTTCAAGTGCCTTCTTTATCTCCTGTCTGAAGGAAATTTCCATCAGGAACTTGTCTGGACCGGATGCATCGGGGCTCGAAATAAAGTCACCAAGAGTTGTTTCCTTGTCCGGTCCCACAGGGGTTTCCATACTGACAGATCCCTCGCTGAATTGCCTTACCGCATCTATATCAATGTTTTCTTCTTTCAGAATATTCTCTATTTCTTCTTGAGTTGGCTCTCTTTCATATTCCTGCTCAAACTCTGAGGTTATCCTGGTAATTTTGTTAATATTTCCAATTACATTCAGAGGTAATCTAACTATCCTTGCCTGCTCAGAGATAGCCTGCAGGATTGTCTGTCTGATCCACCATACTGCATAGGAAATGAATTTAAACCCTCTCGTCTCATCGTATCTTCTGGCTGCCTTTATTAAACCTATATTCCCTTCGTTTATCAAATCCTCAAGTGAAAGCCCCTGGTTCTGATACTTCTTAGCAACAGAAACCACAAAACGCAGATTAGCTCTAAGTAATCTGTCGAGCGCTTCTGTATCTCCCTTTTTAACTTTTCTTGCGAGCTCAACCTCTTCTTCAGGCGAAAGGAGTTCCTCTTTGCTAATTTCGTTGAGATACCTTTTCAGAATCTGGCTCCTGGTGTACGGTCCTTTTCTGCCTTTTACACTTTTTATGCTTTCCTTTTCGCTTGTCATTCTAACCTTATTATTTTCCTCTCTCTTTTTTATTATCGTCTCCCTCGGCCTTTATTTTATTATACTCTTCTTCTTTGGCTTTCAGTTTTTTCTCAAGATCTTTGATCTCCTTGATAATGGCCCTCATATTTTCGCTGATTTCGATCCTTTTTTTGTCTGAATCTTTTATTTCATCGTAAACCAGGCTGCCCAGTTCGGCTTGTTTTTTCTCGACATCTTTCTTAATCTGAAAGATTTCAAGCCTTATCTTGCCAAGCCTTGTAACCTCCTCGGCTCTGTCCGCTGCTTCTCTGGTTATCTCGCTTGCTTTTTTTAGTACACCATCCATTGTCTTTTTTAAGCTTTTCCAGATGTTTCCCATACTTTAACCTCCATCTTAAATTATCCTGTTCAAGTTATCTTAAACGATTGTGATAGTCAAGCATAAATGAGAGAAGGAAATTCACCACGATAATTTTTAAAAGTTTTTAATGAAAGCATCTATAAGGCAGATACAATTGTTTTTTCAAAGGTTTGTTTTTTATTAACCTAAATGGTAAAGGT
>QNCQ01000058.1 GCA_003645825.1 Fidelibacterota bacterium | reverse complement strand
TCCAATCTTCCACCATAGCTTAATGCAAGATTCAGAATAAGTCCTGTGTTCTTACTGGTTTCCTCTATAGCCCTTAGCAAACCTTCTCGGGGCTCTGGAGGTAAATCATCAAGATGTCCTATAGTCATAAGTTGTACGTTGTTCCTGTTCAGTTCCTGCACTTCGTTTTGAATCGTCCTTAAGAGAAGATTCATAAGTGCAGTAACCTCACTTTTGGGACGTGCCCAGTTCTCAATAGAGAAAGTATAAAGAGTAAGAACCTCAATACCTAACTCCCCACACTCTCTTGTCACCTCGCGTACAGAATTAATCCCCTCATTATGACCAGCTATTCTTGGGAGACCTTTTTCCTTAGCCCATCTACCATTTCCGTCCATTATTATAGCAATATGCCTCGGCAGGCTGCCTCTTTCCAGTATTTCCTCTCTTAATCTTTCCAGTTCTTCTTTCTCAGTCATAGTCACAAAATTGCCCTGTGAAATTAAATTCAATACCGTATAAAGTCAATGGAAATAAATTTTGTTCCCGCTTTTGTTCCCAATAAATCTATCTCATATTCGGGAAACAAACTCCTAATACTTTAATCTCATTTTTTAAAATTGAAAAAAATGCTAAATTTCGTGTGGCTTATGAAAGTCAAAGTAGTTCTAAAAATCTTTTTTCTGGCACTGTTTATTGGAGCGGTAATAATAGAACTGAAAGCTCTACTCGGACTGAATTATCCCCCTGATGTTAAGGTGTACCACGCTCTTGTTATTCAGCTTGCAGCGATTTCTTTCCTTCTTATGTTACACATTCAAGAGCTTATTAAAAAAGTCAGCAAGGCCCGGAAGAGATGGGAAAAACTCGCTAATAATCTTACCTGCTGCGTAATTCTTGTAGATAAAAATGACAAAGTAAGTTTTTGGAACAAAAAAGCAGAGGAAATTCTGGAATGGAAGGCTGAAGAGGTCCTGGGCAAAGACATCTCTTTTCTTTTCTCTACCAAATCAAGCGCACCTATAGCGGAAATCTGCACCGTCCACCTTCGTGGACTCAAGAAATGTGAAACTGACATCCTCTTGAAGAACGGCAGGTTAAAACGAGTAGAGCTAACGGATATTCCTTTGTCAGGAGCCAGGGATAAGGAAAGACTTTTAATTGTAAGGGATCCGCTGGAAGTTTCCGCCCTTGAAGGGAAATTGATGCAATCTGAGAAACTCGCATGTATAGGACACCTGGCTGCCGGAGTTGCCCACGAGATCTGCAATCCTCTTTCATCGATTCAATCCCTTGTCCAGCTGGTTCAACGAAAATCCAAAGAACAAGAAACACAAAAAAACCTCAAAAAGGTCAGGGAGCACATTGACAGGATAGCAAGGATTGTCAGAGAACTGGTGGATTTTTCCAGACCCACCACAGGAGAAATGACCAGAGTCCAGATCAACGATATTATATCCTCAGCTGTCGGCCTCTTGAGATACGACAGTAGATGCGAAAAGCTAAAATTTGAACTGGCGCTCAATGAAAATCTCCCTGAGGTGAAAGGCGTTCCTGACCAGATACATCAGGTTGTTATGAACCTGATACTGAATTCCATAGATGCTTGTCAGAAAATGGGTAGCACAATAGAAATAAAAACATACAGAAACGGAAAATTTGTGATGATGGAAGTAATAGATGATGGAGAAGGGATAAAACCTGAGATCATAGATAGAATTTTTGAACCGTTCTTTACTACAAAAGATGTCGGACACGGCACCGGACTCGGGCTATCCGTAAGCCATGGCATAGTGGCAAGCATGGGTGGCCATATAAAGGTGGAAAGCACCCCAAGAGTTAAAACCAAATTCACCGTGTGTATACCGGTAGACAATCAGGAGGTCAAATAATGACGAGAATTTTAATAGCCGATGATGAACGAGAGTTACGAGATGCCCTATGCACAGTTTTATCCGAAGAAGGTTTTGATTGTAAGGTCGCCGGAGATGGAGAAGAAGCGATAAAACTCATAGAAGAAGAAAACTTCGACATCCTTATTGCTGACATAAAAATGCCTAAGCGAAACGGAATAGAGGTACTGGAAAAGGTAAACCAGATAAGCCCTAAAACTGTTACTATTATAATAACGGCATATGCAACCGTTGAGACTGCTATAGAAGCATTGAGACGAGGGGCGGTTGATTACCTTATCAAGCCAGTTGACTTCGACGAAGTAATAATGAGGGTTAAAAGGATAAGACAGTACCAACAGTTAAATCTGGAGGTCCAGTACCTGAGAAAAGAGGTGCATGCTAAATTCAATGAAAATTTGATCATTGGAAAAAGTACGGCAATGCAGAATGTATTCCAACTTATAAAGAAAGTAGCTAATTCCAACTCCAACGTCCTGATTACAGGGAAAAGTGGAACCGGGAAAGAACTGGTCGCAAGAGCCATTCATCAGGCAAGCCCACGTGCCAACGCTCCTTTTATTCCAATAAACTGTGGGGCCATCCCGGAGAATCTCTTTGAGAGCGAACTGTTTGGGTTTAAAAAAGGCAGTTTTACCGGCGCCACAATGGATAAAGATGGCGTATTTAGAGCTGCAAATGGAGGAACACTTTTTCTCGATGAAGTGGGCGAAATTCCCGTTCACATTCAGGTAAAGCTTTTAAGGGCGATTGAATCAAAAGAGATAAAACCACTGGGAAGTAATTATTCAGTAAAGGTAGATGTAAGAGTGCTATCAGCTACAAACAAAAACCTTCAAAAAGAAATCGAAGAAGGCAATTTCAGAGAAGATCTGTACTACAGACTAAATATAATCGAGATACACCTGCCTTCACTGAGCGAAAGACGTGAAGACATACCGTTGCTTGTTGAACACTTTATCAGAAAATATAATAAAGAGCTCAAAAGGAAAGTTCGCGGCGTAGACAACGAGACGATGAAAGTGCTGATGAATTATCAGTGGAAAGGCGAAGTAAGAGAACTTGAAAACATGATAGAAAGAGCGGTCCTTCTGTGCGAGGGTGACTACATCACACTGGAAAACCTACCGCCCCATGCCAGCGCCCAGAGATTCGAAGGATATCCAGACGAGCTAAAAGCAGCAGTTCGTCAGTTCGAGAAGCAACACATATCCGCAATACTCAGAAGAGTCAATAATGATAAAGTCAAATGCGCCAAAATCCTGGGAATAGGCCTTTCCTCACTATATAGAAAGATCGATGAGCTGGGAATTGAGATTTAGAATCATAGGATGCCAAACATTCACCTCATCAAGCAGAGAAAGTTTTCTTCAAGAACAAAAGAAATTACCGGAAAATCAATTCTTTCTTTAGCCAGTTCTCAGCATCAGTAGATTCGATTCTAATTAAATCTACTAAGTTGCCAGGGGAAAGGTTTTCGCTTAGTACAGAAACAAAAAACCCCCTGACCGACAGGGGGTTTTTTAGAAAACGACACGCCTTTAATACATATCGCCCATACCGGCACCACCAGGAGGCATATTGGGTTTCTCCTCTTCAGGCTTCTCGTAGACAACACACTCTGTAGTCAGCAATAACCCAGCAATCGAAGCTGCATTTTCAATAGCAGTCCTTGTTACCTTCGTAGGATCAATTATACCCGCTTTATACATATTGGTGAATTCCTCTTTATAGGCATCAAACCCAAAATCGTCCTTCCCCTCTTTTACTTTCTGTACAACAATGGAAGCCTCATGACCGGCATTGGCAGCAATCTGTCTCAGGGGCTCCTCAAGAGCTTTCCTTACAATATTCACACCAATAGCCTTATCTCCATCGAGTTTCAATTCATCCAGTTTTTCCTGAACCCTTATGTAAGCAACTCCACCGCCTGGCACGATTCCCTCTTCAACTGCCGCCTTGGTTGCATGCAGAGCATCCTCAACCCTGGCTTTCTTCTCCTTCATCTCAACCTCAGTAGCAGCACCAACCTTTATAACTGCCACGCCACCGGACAGCTTTGCGAGTCTCTCCTGCAATTTTTCCCTATCATAATCAGAAGTCGTAGTCTCAATCTGAGCTTTTATTTGCTTGATCCTGGCTTTAATATCCTCAGTCTTCCCACCACCTTCAACAATAGTTGTATTGTCTTTATCTATTGTTACCTTTTTAGCAGTACCCAGCATATTAATAGTTGCATTCTCAAGCTTAAAACCTGCTTCTTCAGAAATTACTCTACCACCTGTTAATATTGCTATATCTTCAAGCATCGCTTTCCTTCTGTCACCAAAACCAGGAGCCTTAACCGCAGCAACCTTCAAAGTCCCTCTGAGCTTGTTCACAATAAGAGTGGCCAGAGCTTCTCCTTCAACATCCTCTGCTATGATCAAAAGCGACTTACCGGACTGCGCCACCTTCTCAAGGATAGGAAGCAGATCCTTCATACTGCTGATCTTTTTATCATGAATCAAAATGTATGGCTCCTCAAGAACCGCTTCCATTGTATCAGGATTGGTCACAAAATAAGGCGACAGATAACCTCGATCAAACTGCATTCCCTCAACAACTTCAAGGGTGGTCTCAATAGATTTGCCTTCCTCTACCGTAATGACACCATCCTTACCCACTTTTTCCATTGCATCAGCAATTATGTTACCAATAAACTCATCATTATTAGCAGAAATGGCTCCGACCTGAGCAATTTGCTCCTTCTCGGTAACCTCTTTGCTAATAGCCTTTAGCCCCTCAACAACCTTCTCAACAGCAGCATCGACCCCTCTTTTAATCTCCATGGGGTCAGCACCGGCAGTAACATTCTTGATTCCTTCATTAATTATAGCTTGAGCAAGAACCGTCGCCGTTGTAGTACCATCACCAGCAACGTCAGAAGTCTTGGAAGCCACTTCTTTTACCATCTGAGCACCAATGTTCTGATCCTTGTCCTCAAGCTCGATCTCCTTGGCAACAGTTACTCCATCTTTAGTTATAGTGGGTGACCCAAATTTCTTTTCGATGACAACATTTCTTCCTCTTGGACCAAGGGTCACCTTTACAGCATTCGCCAACTTATCAACTCCTGCCTTCAAAGCTGATCTTGCTTCTGCATCATATATTAAAAGTTTTCCTGCCATAGCTCCCTCTCCTCTCTTTTTTTAAGAAATTACTGCCAGAATATCACTTTCTCTCATTATCAAATGTTCCTCACCATCAATCAAAACCTCTGTACCAGCATACTTCCCGTAAAGAACAGTATCACCAACCTTAACCTCCATGGGAATCTTGGTTCCATTGTCCGTCACTCTCCCAGGGCCAACTGCTACCACTTTGCCCTGCTGAGGCCTTTCCTTTGCCGTATCAGGGAGTATAATCCCCCCAGATGTTTTTTCTTCAGGCTCTGATGGTTTAACCACAACCCTATCTGCCAAAGGTTTAACCTTCATATCCTACCTCCTCCTCTCTTTGTCAAATTAGCAGTTGGATTCTTGGAGTGCTAAAACTATGCCAAATGACATGGCTTGCCAATTTTTACCCAGGAGTGATAAAATTGTCACAACCACCCAAACACACTGAGTAGGATGCTTTACAAAAAGTTCTTCTCCCAAATAGGCCAAGAGAGCATTCCCGAACTCTTCCTCAAGAAGAGGATATCTCTACAGGAGCTTTCCCAAGAAATCTAACAAGAGCTTCACATTGTAAAGCTCAACATCATGTATAGCATCCGGCGCACTACCTTTAGAATATCTGACATACACCAAAAGACACTTTAGTCTGCCCCACGTAGCCATCTATTAAATCTCTAACAATTATATACTAACTAACCATGAAAAAAGAAAGGAAACAAAAGCTTTAGGCTGGTGATGAAAAATTTCAAGGAGCTCTTTCTTTATAGGGATCTGGGAAAGATTAAACATATAACCAGATGGAATTATACGAAATACCAAAAAAGAGAAAAATATATTGTTAAATTTGAGTTTTTCGCACGATTTTGCAAGCGAGCTTGATGCAACTGATAAGGGCCATTAAAATCTCCCAGAGTAGCTTCATTATCGTCTTTCATTTCCTTCCCTTTTCCTATAATGCAACTCATGCCTTCCCCTTGAACCCACAAAGCATAATGCCAGTACCCTTTTAAAGTCATTCCTCACGGACTATTTTCATAATACAGTACACAACCTACAAATAGCCAAAATAGGGAGCCCTTACCAATAGATATATCTACATTTCTAGTAACTTAACTTAAAACTTATATTCATCCCAAGCTTTTATCATCAAACCATCTCTATCCTTTCTATACAGAGCTTCAATAAACCTTGTAGCAATCTGGCGATTGGTTATCAACATTACATTGTAATCTACCGCAGCTCGTCTTATCAGGTAATCGTTGGTTAACTCCTCCCGCTGATAGTTCTTTGGAATATTTATCACCATATCAATTTTCCCATCACGTATATACTCAATAACATTAGGGGATTTTTTCTCAAGAGGCCAGTAAAGTACCTCCACAGGGATATTGTTTTGTTTGAGAAACCTCCCAGTTCCCCTAGTAGCATAAATTTTAACCCCCATATCAAGCAAAAGTCTAATAACCTCAAGCATCTCAACTTTTGATTCTATAGGTCCAGTAGACAGTAATACACTCTTTATGCTATCTTTATAACCAACAGAATACATTGCTTTTAGTAAAGCTTCTTCAAAATCCTCACCGAGACATCCCACCTCGCCGGTAGAAGCCATCTCAACACCAAGTACCGGATCTGCCCCGGTCAACCTATTAAAAGAAAACTGAGGAGCTTTAACCCCCACATAATTCAGCTCAAATGGGGATTTTGAATACCCTTCAACCGGAACATGCATCATCACCTTGGTGGCAAGCTCTACAAAATTTTTCTTTGTTACCTTCGAAACAAACGGGAAACTTCGGGAAGCTCTCAGGTTGCACTCTATAACCTTCACCTCATTATTTTTTGCAATAAACTGAATGTTAAAAGGGCCACTTATATTCAGAGCTTCCGCAATTTCCTTCGAAATCAATCTTACCCGTCTGATCGTCTCAAGGTACATCCGCTGAGGAGGAAAAACAAGTGTAGCATCACCAGAGTGAATTCCTGCATTCTCTACATGTTCAGAAATCGCATAAATAACAACCTTACCCTGCTGCGCCACACCATCTATCTCTATCTCTTTTGCATTTTCATAGAACTTACTTATAACTGTTGGATACTCTGGAGAAATTCTAACTGCTCTGCTAAGATACTGGACAAGCTCATCGTCATTGGAAGCAACAGCCATCGCAGAGCCACTGAGCACATATGAAGGTCTTATCAGGACAGGATAGCCATTTTCCTTTGCGAACTCCTTTGCTTCCTCAATGGATGTAAGTTCTTTCCAAACAGGTTGATCAACACCAAGCTGATCTAGCAAGTCACTAAACTTTTTTCTATTTTCAGCTCTGTCAATATTCTCCGGTGAAGTACCGAAAACTCTGAGACCGAGTTTATATATTTTCAAAGCTATATTGTTCGGAACCTGCCCACCGAACGAGAGAATAACCCCCAGAGGTCGCAACTTATTATAAACTTCAGCAACTGACTCTCCACTAATCTCATCAAATATCAGATAGTCAGACTCATCATAATCAGTGCTTACAGTTTCAGGGTTATAGTTTAACATAATTGTCTGATATCCCAGATTCTTAAGGGTACGAACAGCACTAACACAACACCAGTCAAATTCCACTGAACTTCCTATGTGATATGCACCAGAACCAAGAACCATAACAGCATTTCCAGCTATCTGAGATACATCATCTTTGATTGAATTATACGTAAGGTAGAGATAATTCGTCTTTGCAGGAAACTCACCAGCAAGAGTATCAATCTGGCGTAGATAGGGCCGGATATTTTCTTTCCATCTTATATTCCTAACATCTTCTTCAGACAGTCCTGTACACAACGAAATCTGCCTATCTGAAAAACCAAGCTTTTTTGCCTCCTTTATTAAATCTCCCGTAACACTCTCACCGACATTTCTAAGCTTATTTTCCAGTCCAACAATATTCCTGATCTTTTCAATAAACCACCTATCTATTTTTGTAAGTTCATGAATCCTCTCTGTAGTATACCCCCTTCGGATAGCTTCTGCTACTGCAAAAATTCTCTCCTCAGTAGGTTCAGCGAGAGCCTTATCAAGTTCCCCAAAATCTATATTACCGTTGCATACCAGTCCGTTTGCCCCCACATGCAACATCCTCAGCCCTTTTTGGATAGCCTCCTCAAATTTCCTACCAATAGCCATTACCTCGCCCACTGATTTCATCTCGGTACCGATTTTCCTGGACACCATTCTGAATTTTTTTAGATCCCATCTTGGTATCTTAACCACGATATAATCAAGGGAAGGTTCAAAAAACGCAGAGGTTACCTTTGTTACACTGTTGGGAAGTTCGTGGAGTTTATAGCCGAGGGCAAGCTTAGCAGCAACAAAGGCGATAGGATAGCCGGTGGCTTTGGAGGCAAGAGCAGAGCTTCTTGACAACCTCGCATTAACCTCAATAACCCTATAATCTTCAGAATAAGGGCTATACGCAAACTGTATGTTGCACTCTCCTATTACCCCCAGATGTCTTATGACTTTTATACTAATCTCCCTTAATTTATGATAGTCTCTATTTGTCAATGTCTGACTAGGAGCGACAACAATACTCTCTCCAGTATGGATTCCCATAGGATCAACATTTTCCATATTACAAATAGTGATGCAATTCCCTGCCTCATCGCACATCACCTCATATTCAACCTCTTTCCAGCCTTCCAGATATTCTTCTATCAAAACCTGAGGCGTAAATTTTAGCGCTTTTGCAACTCTATCCTCAAGGTCTTCTATACTCCTGCATATTCCAGAACCAAGCCCACCCAGCGCATAACCAACCCGTAACATCACAGGAAAACCGAGCTTCTTTGCCACATGGAGAGCATCATCTACATTATCAACTGCAACACTCCGCGGGAACTTTACCCCAATCTCTGACAGTTTCTGTTTAAACCTATCCCTGTCCTCGGTATTTATGATCGTCTCCACCGGCGTTCCCAGTACCCTCACTCCATACTTCTCAAACACACCTTTTTTAAAAAGCTCTATGCCGGTATTAAGTGCCGTTTGCCCACCAAAGCTCAGGAGAATCCCATCAGGACGTGTTCTCTCAACCACCCTTTCCACAAACTCAGCATTTACAGGAAGAAAAAATATCTTATCCGCAAGTCCCTCAGAAGTCTGAATCGTCGCAATGTTAGGATTTACCAAGATCGTGTAGATTTTTTCCTCTTTCAAAGCTTTTATTGCCTGACTCCCGCTATAATCAAATTCACCCGCTTCACCAATCTTAAGTGCAGAACTCCCTAGAAT
>QNCQ01000057.1 GCA_003645825.1 Fidelibacterota bacterium | reverse complement strand
GAGTTTACCCATACTGCGTGACCATCTACCCTGTATAGCAGGATAGGTTTGGTTTTACTTATCTCATCGAGGGTAGTTTTATTTGGAAACTTCTTTGTTTCCCAGTTGTTCTGGTCCCATCCTCTCCCTATAATCCATTGCTGGCTGGGGTTTCTTTTGATGTAGTCTTTCAATATTTGCTGTATTTGGGAAACTGACCTTGCTTTCGTTAAATCAGGTTGAGAAAGCCATCTACCGGTGCTCAAAATGTGAAGATGTGCGTCTGAAAACCCCGGGTAAAGCCATCTGTGTTTGATGTCAATTACAGGCAAGTTTTTGTATTTTTTCATAAGATCGCTTTGAGAGTCTATTTCTTTAATGAGCTGGTTTTCGATAAGGATTGCTTTGTCATGAAAGATTTTTCCCTTTTCAGTGACAATATTTGCGTTGATTATGAGGCTTCTGGGTATATCCGTGCAGGTGGATAGGATGGTTAGTGATACAAAGAATGGTAGCAGAATTATTAGTTTCATGGTTCACCTCTTACTTTCAAATTTCCAATGAATTTTAAGGATTTATTTTTAATTTAAATGCATTTTTTGTTAGGTAGAGGGAAGTTTGGAATGGAATTTAAGGCGGTTTTAAGACGGTTATGGAAAATATTTCTTTTGCTCGCCTTGATTTACATTTTCATGTTGAGCATCAAGATGATAGGCGGGTCTTTCAAACTTATGGGGAAGGGTTTTGCAGAATCGATCATAAAGACTACGAGCAATCCCTTTACAGGGCTCTTTATAGGAATACTTGCAACGAGTGTTGTCCAGAGCTCATCTCTGACCACGTCTCTTGTTGTGAGTCTGGTTGCAGCTAATGTTCTTACGATTCCTTTAGCTATACCAATAGTGATGGGAGCGAATATAGGTACTACCATCACAAATACCATTGTTTCTGTTGGGCATATTAGAAGTTCTGAAGAGTTTGAAAGAGCCTTTGCTGCAAGTATTGTACACGATTTCTTCAATCTTCTGAATGTGTTGCTTCTCTTTCCCTTGCAATACTTTTTTAATATTCTTGGGTTTCTTGCAGGTGGGGCTGCAGAGATTTTTAAAAACGTTGGCGGATTAAAGATATTTAATCCTCTTTCGCTAATTTTAAGTCCTGTAGCACATTTTGTGGTGCACTTTTTTAAAGGTATCCCGTGGGTAGGCATAATTTTTTCACTTTTGTTGTTGTTTTTTTCTCTGAGGTATATCGTTAAGTTTATGAGGTCTGTTGTCATCAGGAAGATCGAGGTTTATTTTAATAAGTACCTTTTTAAAACCACGGTTCGAGCTTTATTACTTGGGCTTCTCTTTACTTCTATTGTACAGAGCAGTTCAATTACAACTTCTCTTGCCGTGCCTCTTGCGGGTGCAGGTATACTAAGTCTGGAGAAAATATTTCCTTATACGCTTGGGTCAAACATAGGTACCACTGTTACCGCATTACTGGCAGCTCTTGCTACGGGTGAGATTTCGGCCATTACAGTAGCTTTCTGTCATCTTATCTTCAATTTGATAGGTACGGTTGTGTTTCTACCCCTTAGAAAAATCCCGATTTCAATGGCAAAAATGTTCAGCAGAATTTCAGTTCGCAACAAATTGGTTCCTATTTTGTATATACTGGTTGTATTTTTTGCGATACCTTTTATTTTAATAATATTTGTGGAGTAGAGCTATGTTTAAAGAATTATTAAAATTGTGGAAACAAAAAGATTTGTCATCGCAGGCTTTTGAAGAATCTATTGAGATGCTTAAAGTTGACAAGGAAATGTTTGAAGAGGCGGTAAAGTCTCTTAGGACGAGCGAAACTGGTGAATACGCTGAGAATGTTTTTAAGAAGGATAAATTGATCAACAAATATCAGCGTGATGTCAGAAAAAAAGTGCTTACGCATCTTGTGATGTCTGACAAGCTGGAAATTCCATCAGGGCTTGTTCTGGTAAGTGTGGTTATTGATATCGAAAGAATCGGGGATTATACAAAAAACATTATGGATCTTGCTTTAGCACATAAGTCCATGCTGAACGCCGGCAAATATGAGAATGAACTCAAAGATATTGAGGATAAAATTTCGAAATTCTTTGAGCTTACGATTGAGGCTTTTTCTAATTCTGATAAAGATACCGCCAGGATTGTTATGAGCGAGTATAAAAAGATATCTGGTACATGTGATAAGAGGATTGAGGAATTGATTAAAAACGCTGATGATTTTACCCCTTCTGATGCTGTTACTCTTGCTTTATACCTGAGGTATCTGAAAAGGATTGGAGCTCATTTGCACAATATTTGCACAAGTGTCGTAAACCCTTTTCACAGGATAGGTTACAAGGAAAAGAGGAAAGATTGATATGGGCGAGGACAGAGGAGTAACACAAAAAAGCAAGGACTTTTCGAAGTGGTACACGGATGTAATACTCCGATGTGAGCTTGCTGATTATGGTCCTGTAAAAGGTACGATGGTAATAAGGCCTTACGGATATGCTGTGTGGGAGAATATTCAAAAAATTGCTGACAAGATGTTTAAGGAAACTGGTCATGTTAATGCTTATTTTCCAATGTTTATTCCCGAAAGTTTCATGAAAAAGGAAGCTGAGCATGTGGAAGGTTTTGCTCCCGAATGCGCTGTAGTTACGCATGGTGGGGGTAAGGAGCTTGAAGAGCCACTCTATGTGAGACCCACTTCGGAGACCATAATCTGGGCGATGTACAAGAAGTGGATAAAGTCTTATAGAGACTTGCCCATTCTCATAAATCAGTGGGCAAATGTGGTTCGATGGGAAATGAGGACACGGCTGTTCTTGAGAACCACGGAGTTTCTATGGCAGGAGGGTCACACTGCTCATGCTACTTACGAAGAGGCTGAAGAGGAAGCCAGGAGAATGATTGAGATTTATAGAAAACTGTTAGAGGACTATCTGGCTATTCCTGTAATTGTGGGCAAGAAAACTGAGGCTGAAAAGTTTGCTGGTGCAGTACATACCTACACTGTTGAAGCAATGATGGGAGACAGGAAAGCTTTGCAAGCTGGTACTTCTCATAACCTCGGTCAAAACTTTGCAAAGGCGTTTGATGTTAAATTTTTGAATAGAGAAAATGAGCTTGAATATGTTTATGCTACAAGCTGGGGGGTGAGCACCCGTCTGATAGGGGCTGTTATAATGGTTCATGGAGATGATAAAGGTCTGGTATTACCACCTGAAGTAGCCCCGTATCAGGTTGTGATAGTGCCGATCTGGAAGAGTGAGGACGAGAAGATAAAGATTAATGAATATGTCCGGAACATATCCGAAAAACTAAACGCGGCAGGAATAAGATTTTACTATGACGACAGGGAGCAGGAAACTCCCGGCTGGAAGTTTAATGAATGGGAGATGAGAGGAGTCCCTTTAAGGTTGGAAATAGGACCGAGGGAAGTCGCCAGCAATAGTGTAATGTTTGCAAGGAGAGATGTACCGGGAAAAGAAACAGGCTCTGTTGAAAATGTTGTGGGCTTAGTGAAGGAAAAGCTTACAGTAATCCAGCAGAATCTGTTTAAGAAAGCTCTCAAGTTTAGAGAGGAAAATACATACCGGGTTTCCAGCTATGATGAGCTCAATGAAGCAATGGAAAGGGGAGGGTTCGCTATTGGTTATTGGGCGGGAACACTTGAAGATGAGAGGAAAATTCAGGAAGAGACAAAGGCTACTATACGGTGTATACCGTTCGAGCAGGAAGGTGAGGGTAAGTGTATTCTAACCGGCAAGAAAACCTCCACTCTGGTTGTCTTTGCGAAGTCTTATTGAGCCTCTTTTGCTCCTTTTAAGGATAGCATGTCACTTGTAAAAACAGAAGCTATAGTTCTTAGAGCTATATCGTATCATGAAACCAGCAGTATCGTCAGGATTTTTGCGGAAAAATCTGGAGTTGTTTCTGTGATTGCCAAAGGTGCGAGGAGATTGAAAAGCCCTTTTCGAGGATACCTGGAGCCTTTTAATCATGTGGAAGTGATTTATTACTATAAGGCTACCAGAGAGGTGCAGACACTTGCCAATGTTGAGTTACTGAGAGCATATTTTGCGGATTTCCCAGATGTGGACAAGCTCCTTTTGCCTTATTCGATTCTAGAATACCTTGAGAAATTTACCGTACCTGGAGCCGAGAGTAGAGAAATATTCAAATTGGTGACTACGACGTTTAAGCTAATGGAAGAAAGACCCGAAATGATGGAGCTCTATTTTGCTCAATTCCTTCTCGACTTCTCCAGTATTCACGGGTATAGAATTAGCATAACTAATTGTGGGAACTGTGGGAAGCAGGTCAGAAGAGCTTATTATGATCTCAAGGACGGGAAGTTCTATTGTGATGAATGTAGCTATCTTGTTGAAAAAAGTTTTATTTTTTTGGATTCGAATGTTTTAAGGGCTCTGGATTATCTTGCAAGGGGGGAGGTAGAAGGTATTCCTAAATTCTGCAATGAGAAGGATGTTATCAGACTTATTGAATTCTTGATGCGGTGGATAGCGTTTCACTTCGGCGTAAAAATGGAGTTGAAAAGTTTTAAAGTTTTTAGTATGATAAAAAGAGCTTGAGGGAGAGACAATGAGTTATTATGGATATGGAGGCTACTGGAGAGGTTATGATTACGACTACATCAGGCCGAGGTTGTTTGGTGGAGCTATCAGGACGATTATTATAATAAATGTAGTGGTTTATTTTGTAATGGTGCTTTTTGGGCTACAGCGGTTTTTTAGTTTTAATTTTGGACTGGTACCTCGTAGTGTGATAGGAAAAGGGTATGTGTGGCAACTGGTTACCTATCTTTTTATTCATGGTGGCTTCTGGCATTTGTTCTGGAATATGTTTGTATTGTGGATGTTTGGCACTGAGATTGAAAATTACTGGGGGAGGAAAGAATTTTTTAAATATTATTTCGTAACCGGTGTGGGTGCAGGTGTGATAACCTTGTTATGTAGTCTTGGTTCTCCGATACCTGTAGTTGGTGCAAGTGGTGCGATATACGGCATACTTGTAGCTTTCGGGATGATGTTTCCTAATAGGTATATCTACTTTTATTTTCTTATTCCGATAAAAGCGAAGTATTTTGTGGTTCTTATGGGAGTAATGACTTTTATATCTTCATTGAGTCCTGGGTATAGCAATATAAGTCATCTTACTCATCTCGGAGGACTGTTGATAGGTTTTGTGTATCTAAAAAGAGAATGGATACGTTTTAAACTTGCAAGGTGGATGCCTTCTTTTGAGTTTAAGAAGATTTTCAAGAAGGTAAGGAAGCCTACGCAAGGAAAGAGTGGATTTGATTCCAAAAAATACGATACCGATGAGACTCTAAAGGAAGAAGTGGATAGAATTCTTGATAAAATAAGTTCTCAGGGGTACGATAGTCTAACCGAAGAAGAGAAAAAGTTGCTCTACTTAGCAAGTGAGTATTTCGCAAAGAAGAGTAAAAAGAGCTAAAGGAGCATCTCGTAAATAAGACCCCAGCGTACACCTCTGTTGGATACGTATAAAGAGTTTATTTTGTAAAAATCCATTATTGATTTAAGGATAAGGGCTCCTATATGAATTATGTCTGCCCGCTCAGGTTTCAGACAGGGGATTTTTTTTCTTTCTTTGAGAGATATCTTATTCAGGTAATCAAACAGGGACGAAATCTCATGATAACTGATAGTGGTTTTATGAACTTTTTCATGTTCGAATTTTTTTAACCCAAGGTTTATTGCTTGCAGGGAAGTAATAGTTCCACCCGTCGAGACGGTAATTGTATCATTTCCAATTTTGATGGGTGGTAGCATACTATGGATGTGTTTGGTTATTTTCTCTGTGCTCAGGTTGTTTGTTCTATCTTTAATATCAAATTTTTCCTTTATTCTGACCGCTCCGATTTTCAGACTCTTGCTGATTTCAATGAGATTTTGATTCCCCTTTATGATTTCTACGCTTCCACCTCCAATGTCAATGGCTAGAAACTTCCCTTTGTGTTCTTCAAACTCGTGTAGCACCGCTCTGAAAGTTAGTTTAGCCTCTTTTTCTCCACTGAGTATGTTTACCTCAATACCTGTTGACTTTCTAACTGTTTGTATGAAATTTTCAGCTCCCTTTGCATCTCTTATGGCGTCAGTTGCAAAGCACTGTATTCGGGTAACGTCATATCTGTCGCAGATATCCCTGTACTTTTTTAGAACAGCCAGACTTTTCTCGATTGAGTCCGGGTGAAGCTGTTGGGTTGATTCAATATTTCTACCTATTCTCGTGATATTGGATTCTTCGTAAAGGGCTTTTATATGTTTGTTAGTTTTTTCTGCTATACAGAGTATAATGGAATTACTTCCGAGGTCAATTACCGCTATCCTCATAGGTTTCCTTCAATAGTTCCATGAGCTGTAGCGCATTTACCGGCGCGTGTCCATGATATCCATTGTTGAAGAAAATAAATACTCTTTTTGTTTCTGAGAGCATGTTATGAACAATTGGTACATATTCTTTTAGTTCTTTCTTTGAGTAGAGGTAATCATATTTTTTCCCTACTGGAGGCTTTTGCCATGCCTCCTTGTTTCTCCCATGGAATCGTATGTAGCCCTCGCGTGAGGTAACAATGTTCTGCTTTGGCATCAGGTGTGGCAAATCAGGACCGTCTACACAGACGTAACCTATTTCGTGCTTTTTTAAAGCGCTGTACGTTTCTTCCTTGCACCACGATGGATGTCTGAATTCAACAAAAATTGGGGCTTGGGGAGTTTTTGATTTGATTTTAATGATATATTCAAGGTTATCCTCAGAGAAGGTGAAAGATGGAGGAAATTGAGCGAGAAATCCTCCAAATTTGCCCGCTTCTAAAATTGGCTTTATCGAATTCAGAACTTTTGGCAGTGTTTCATCTATATCTTTTCTCCTGTGGGTTAATTCACGAAATAGCTTGATTATAAAGGTAAAATTGTCAGGACTTTTGCTGTTAAGGTTGCTGTAAAAACGGTTAGTGTGAAGTTTGTAAAAAGAGGAGTTGATTTCAACTCCATTAAATTTACCAGTGTAATATTTTAGCATATCCGAACTCTTTATATCCTTGGGATAAAAGTTACCTTTCCAGTCGTAATAGTTGTATCCTGAAGTGCCGATAATTACCTTATTTTTGAGCTTCATCGCAGTATCCCTTCAGTAATCTGTTGGCAATTAATAATTTAATAGCTGCGTTTGAAAGCAGGAAGGGCAGGATATCATACAGGAAAAGCCCTATTTCTCGGATGAAAGTAGTGGATATGAGTTTTCCCAGTAGCTTATACAGAAAAGGATTATTTCTATTACAAAATGCGAATTTGAGGTAGTATATGTCTGTTATTTCAGAATGTTTTTCTGCCAATATGGGAAGATTGTAGCGTGAGAAATTGTAGATATTATTTAGCTCATCTTTGAAGGGTCTGTAGTGTTTATGTAAGGCTGTCATCTTGGGACAATAAAATTGCCCCTGTGGATGCACTTTAAAGATTCTGCACGCTAATTCGTTGTCTTCTCCGCCCCATTTTTGGATGCTTTCATCAAAGAAGCCGACTTCCCTAATGACTTCTTTTTTCACGGCTGATATACCAAGGATAAAGTATTTCAAGGGAATAGGTTTCTTTGGATCTTTGAGTTTCTCTGCGCCTATCTTTGAGAAGTAACGATATTTTTGGTATTTGTCCATTGGAAGGGAGGGATGAGGTAGTCTTTTCCCCACAACACCATACGTTCCGGCCCGAGATAAAGAGCTTTCTGAGTAGAGCAAAAAATTTTTGTCTGCAATCATATCCGAGTCTATAAAAACAAGGATGTCGCCATTTGAGTTTTTTATGCCTGTATTTCTTGCTGCTGCAAGTCCCCTGTTTTTGTCATGGTGTATTACCCTGATCAGTTTGCTTCGATTGTATTTCTGTAAAATATCTGCTGTACGGTCTGTTGATCCATCATTGACGACAATGATTTCGTATCTGTCCCTGGGGTAGTTCTGATTGACAAGGCTTTGCAGGCATTCTTCCATGGAGAACTGTGAATTATAAGCGGGTACAATTACAGAAAGAAAAGGAAATGCTCGTCCGTTCGCTTTATCCTTCATAATTTTTCTTCGCCTGGGATTGTTCTCCCCTTTTTTCCTTCATTTATCTCTTTCAAAATGTCATCGTGTGAGATAAGCATAACCTTGTCGTATACATACTCTGTTTTTTTAAGATGTTTCAGAATTTTTGTGTTTGATACTATCAGGATATCACCTGGCAGGAAGTATTTCCCTCGTATCTTTCTTAAATGATAAATGTTTGCTTTCGATAAATCACCTTTAATTTCTTCTTCGAAGTTTTTACAATTTGTTAGGATTGATACGCTACAACCGTCTAAGCTGTGGAGAATGTGTAAGAGCTTATTTTTGATCTCTGGCATGTCTTTTTTATCAAGTAATAGAACAAGTTTCATAGCTTTATCCTATGTCAATGTTGAGCTCTTTTTCATAGTATTCGTATAACTTTTTTATCACGTTTCTGTAATCGTGGTATTTTTTCACCCATTTTCTTCCTTCAAGGCCTTTCTTTTTCAATAACTCAGGATTTCTTAGGTATTCCTCAAGTCTCTCGGTCAAATTCTCTGTATTGACATTTATGAAAGGGTGATCAGGTATGAATTTCTCATATGTTGGATTGAGATAGGTGGCACATGCAACTCCCATGGCAAGAGCTTCAATAGAGTTCATTCCATATCCCCAGGCGAGATCCGTAACCTGATCGATTAGCAGGTCAGCTCTGGATTTTATCTTAAGAGCTCTGTAGTGGGGCATATTTTCTATTAGAATGAAATTGAATTTGTATTTTTTCTTGAGTTCATTGATGGCCTTGATAATGTATTCTGTACCCTTTATCCTGCGGTGTGTAGGAGCGTGGCAGATTGTTATCGGTTCACCGACAGTTTCCTTTGGTTCAAATGAAAGAACGTCGAAAGGAAGAAACAGATATTTTATGTTTGGGTGCTTGTAGAGAAGATCAAGTTCGTTGGTCAGATTCAGGTCGCTTATCTCGTCCAGTTCCTTAATCACTCCTCTATTTCGCATATCTTTTCCATGGTAGTGACAGATTATTTTCTTTCCTGCTGCTTTTAATCTTTTTGCAAATTTTGCGTCTCGGTAAAAGTCTGTCCCCCATTCGAAGTGATATATGTCAAAGTCGGTGAGATTATACTGCTGAATTGCCCTGTTTATTTTTGGTTCCCATATTCTTTCCCGAAGTCTGAAGATTTTTTTCTTCCATTCGGGAGGATTCCAAATTGGAGGATAACCTTTCAGTTCTGACCAGTAGTCACGTTTTTCCAGTAATTTCGAGATTTTATCCCGAATGTTCATATAAGTTCTTGATGGGGAAAGTAAGGGGAGGTTCAGGCAAATATCTTCCTCGTAACCGGCTGGGTGACTGTAGAATGTGACAAATCTACAAT